>NZ_PSVU01000002.1:12253-107489 GCF_002932515.1 Rathayibacter sp. AY1D5 | reverse complement strand
GCTCGCTGAGGGCGCTCTCGTCCTCGACGAGCAGGATGCTGGTCACGCGTGTTCTCCTATCGGGGCGGTCGCCGCGAAGGGCGTCCGGGCGGGGTCGGCTTCGGGGAGCCGGATGGTGAAGGTGGAGCCGCGGCCGGGCTTGGACCAGACGCGGACGTCGCCGCCGTGGTTCTGCACGGCGTGCTTGACGATGCTGAGGCCGAGGCCGGTGCCGCCGGTGTGGCGGGAGCGGGCCTGGTCGACGCGGTAGAAGCGCTCGAACACCCGGTCGAGGTCCTCCTCCGGGATGCCGATGCCCTGGTCGGTGACGGCGATCTCGACGACGCCGCCGGTGGAGCGGACGCCGATGCCCACGCGGGAGCCGGCGGGCGAGTACTGGATGGCGTTGGCGAGGAGGTTGTGCAGCGCCGAGACGAGCATCTTCTCCTGCCCCACGACGTAGGCCTTCTTCATCCCGCCCTTGACCAGGGTGACGTCGTGCGACTCCGCCATGACGTGGGTGGTCTCGAGCGCCGCCGTGACGACGTCGTCGACGCGGATGATCTCGGCGGAGCCGGCGACGTCGGCGGCCTGGAGTCGGGAGAGCTCGATGATCTCGCGGGTGATCTTCGCGAGGCGGTGCGACTCCTGGGTCAGCCGGTGCGCGAAGCGGCGCACCTGCTGGGGGTCGTCGGCGGCGGAGTCGAGGGCCTCGGCGAGCAGGCCGACTGCGCCGATCGGGGTCTTCAGCTCGTGGGAGATGTTGGCGACGAAGTCCCGGCGGACGGCCTCGAGCCGGCGCGCCTCGGTGTGGTCCTCGGCGATGACGAGGACGTAGCGGGAGCCGAGGCGGGTCGCGTGGACGACGAGCGTCACGGCGGCGTCGGAGAGCGGGCTGGTCGCGAGCTCGAGGTCCTGGACGATGTCGTCGCCGAAGCGGCGGACGCGGTCGACGATGGCGGCGAGGTCGGGGTGGAGCAGCGTGTCCTGCGAGACCAGGCCGAGCGCGACGGCGCGGGTGGACGCCTTCAGCACGTTGTGCGACGGGTCGGTCACGAAGGCGGGCGAGCCGACGGCGTCGATGATCGCCTCGATCCCCTCGGGGAGCCCGACCGAGATCACGTCCTGCGCGATGCGGCCCTGGCGGGCGGCGAGCGTGAGCACGGTCGTCAGAAGGATCCCGATCGCGACACCGAGAACGAGCGACAGAACCACGATCAAGCCCGAATCCACGGACCCAGGCTAACCATCCACCGGGCGTCCCCCTACCGGACGCCCGTCGATCCTCCGGGGGTCGAGTACTGTTCAAACGCCCGGCACCGTCCGTTAACCTGCCGTGGTCATCATGACTGCGCCTGCGCCCACGGAGTGCAGTCGCAGCGGCGTGCGAGGTGCTCGCCGCAGATCCGGCGCCGTCGTCCGCGCGCGCCGTAGAGAGGGTCGAACACAGATGCGCGAAGTTTTCCAGCAGGAGCTGGCCGAGGTCCAGGAACGACTCGTCGAGATCTCCGGACTCGTCGAGATCGCCATCGAGAAGGCGACCCAGGCGTTCAACCACTCCGACGTCACCCTCGCGGAGGAGGTCATCGCGAGCGACGCGCGCATCGACGAGCTGGCCATCAGCCTCGACGAGCTCGCGATCGACATCCTCGCCCGGCAGAACCCGGTCGCCCGCGACCTGCGGATCGTCGTCTCGGCGCTGCGCATCAGCGCGTCGCTCGAGCGGATGGGCGACATCGCCGAGCACATCGCCCAGCTCTCGCGCTACCGCTTCCCCGACAAGGTGGTCCCCAAGAGCCTGCGTCCGACGTTCGTCGAGATGGGCCGCCTCGACGTGGTCGTCGCGCACAAGCTGACCGACCTGCTCCGCTCGCAGGATCCGCGCATCGCCGAGGAGATCCGCGACGAGGACGACAAGATCGACGAGCTGCACGTCAGCGTCTTCGACAAGGTGCTCAGCGAGGCGTGGAAGGGCCAGGCAGCGGACACCGTCGACGCGACCCTCGCCAGCCGCTACCACGAGCGCTTCGCCGACCACGCCGTGTCGATCGCCAAGAAGGTCCAGTACCTGATCTCGGGCGACTACTCCTAGTCGACACCTCGGGCTCCGGCCCGTCTCACCGTCCGGCCCGCAGGAACGATCGTCTCCTGCGGGCCGGACGTGTCCGTGCCGTCCCCGTCGGAGCTGCGGACGGGAACGGCCCGCCGGAGTCGAGGACTCGGGCGGGCCGTTCGCGCGTGCGGGGCGGTGCTACTTCTTGGCGCCCTGGGCGGCGACGGCGGCGGCACCGGCGGCCGCGGCCTCGGGGTCGAGGTAGCGCGCCTCCCCGATGGGCTCGAAGTCCTCGTTCAGCTCGTAGACGAGCGGGATCCCGGTCGGGATGTTGAGCTCCGCGATGTCCGAGTCCGAGATGCCGTCGAGCGTCTTCACCAGCGCGCGGAGGGAGTTGCCGTGCGCGGTGATCATGACGGTCTTGCCCGAGGCGAGGTCCGGCTTGATGTCGGACTCCCAGTACGGAAGCATCCGCTCGATGACGAGCTTCAGCGACTCGGTGCGGGGCAGGGCGTCGCCGAGGTCGGCGTAGCGCTCGTCGTGCGCCTGCGAGTACTGGTCGTCGTCGTCGAGCGGGGGCGGCGGCACGTCGAAGGAGCGGCGCCAGGTCTGGAACTGCTCGGGGCCGTACTCGGCGAGGGTCTGCGCCTTGTCCTTGCCCTGCAGGGCGCCGTAGTGGCGCTCGTTGAGGCGCCAGGAGCGCTTGACGTCGATCCACAGGCGGTCGGCGACCTCGAGGGCGATGTTGGCGGTCTGGATCGCCCGGGTCTGGCGCGACGTGTAGACGATGTCGGGGTGCAGGCCCGCCTCGGTCAGCAGCTCGCCGGCGCGAGTGGCCTCCGCGACTCCCTGCTCGGTCAGGCGCACGTCGACCCAGCCGGTGAACAGGTTCTTCTGGTTCCACTCGCTGTTGCCGTGGCGCACGAGGATGAGGGTGTAGGTCTCGGACATGCGTCCAGCTTAGAGGCGGCCCCCTCGCCCGCGGATACGCTGGAGAGCATGCCCATCGGAGCCGTCACCCGCGGAACGACGGGCACGAACCGCCTCCGCCGGGTCGACCGCCGGCTCGCCGAGCTGCCCGTCCTGCGCAGCACCGACTCCCCGCTCGTCGTCGATCTCGGCTTCGGGGCGAGCGCGGTCACCACGCTCGAGCTGCACCGCCGGCTCGTCCGGGCCGCGCCCGACGTCGAGGTGCTCGGCCTCGAGATCGAGCCCGCACGGGTCGACA
The DNA here is from genome assembly GCF_002932515.1 of Rathayibacter sp. AY1D5. Classification (NCBI taxonomy): domain Bacteria; kingdom Bacillati; phylum Actinomycetota; class Actinomycetes; order Micrococcales; family Microbacteriaceae; genus Rathayibacter; species Rathayibacter sp. AY1D5. The sequence goes on along the minus strand of NZ_PSVU01000002.1, from coordinate 104,229 downwards.
CCGCTCGGCGCCAGCTCGCCCGGGTGAGGGAGGGCGGCACGCCGTTCCCCGCGGACGCGCGCGTGCGCTTCGAGCGCGGCGGCTTCGAGGTGCCCCTGCCCGCGGGGCGGCGGGCGGACGTCATCCGCGCCTTCAACGTGCTCCGCCAGTACGACGAGGAGGCGGTGCAGTCAGCCTGGGCGACGATGACGGACCGCCTGCAGCCCGACGGCGTCCTGGTCGAGGGCACCTGCGACGAGATCGGCCGCATCTGCACCTGGGTCGAGGTCGGCCGGGAGGGCCCGCGCTCGCTGACCCTCTCGCTCCGGCTCGCGGCGATCCCCTCGCCGATGACGGCGGCCGAGCGCCTGCCGAAGGCCCTCATCCACCGCAACGTGCCCGGCGAGGGCGTGCACGCCTTCCTCTCCGCCCTCGAGCGGGCGTGGACGCTGAACGCCCCTCTCGCCGTCTACGGTCCGGGTCAGCGCTGGATCGCGGCGATCCGGGACCTCCGGCCGGAGTGGCCGGTCCTCGGCGGGCCGCGGCGCTGGCGCCTGGGCGAGGTGACGGTCGCGTGGGAGGCGGTCGCCCCCTCCTGCTGAGCGCCGGACCTGAGCGCCGGGCCTGAGCACCGGACCTCCTGAGCCCTAGGCGAGCGGGGGCAGGGCGGCCCGAGCCTCGGCGGGAGCGGCGCCGGTCGCCGTGAGCAGGTCGACGACGAGCGGGCGGAGCAGGACGAGCACCGTCTTCTCGGCGAGGCGCGCCTCCGGGATCAGCCGCTGGGGGTCGAGCGTGGTCGCGAGCAGCACGAGGTCCTGACGCGCCAGGGCGAGCACCGACGGATCGGCGACCGCGCGGCCGAGCAGCGCGATGCCCGGGCCGAGGGCGGCGACCGCTCCGGCGAGCGCCGGCCGCGGGGCGCCGTCCCCGACGAGGAAGTCGGTGCGGCGCGCGACGATGCGCAGATTCCGGGTCGCGAGGTCCAGCGCGGACAGCATCACGGCCTGGCGGGAGAGCTCGCCGCGGTGCCGACGGACGAACGGCGAGATCCGGGCGACGCCGGTCGCGGAGTCGAGCGCCGCGGTCCAGCCGTCGATGACCGGCTGCGTCCCGCGGATCCGCTCGAGGGCTGCGGTGGACGCCGAGGAGTCGCCCCGGCGGAGCGCCTCGGCCAGCTCCTCCACGGTCCGGCTGAGCGCGGTGAGGAGCCGGTGCGCCTCGGCCCGCGCCGTGCGCAGCGGCGGGCGGGGCACGATCGCCGTGCAGAGCAGCGCCGCGAGCCCGCCGATCAGGCCGTCGACGCTCCGGGTGAAGACGCCTCCGTCCGGCGCAGGGAGGACCATCACCAGCATCGCCTGGGTCCCGGCGGCCACGGCGAACCCCGGCGAGGGCGAGAGGGCCCGGCCGAGCGTGAAGACGATCGCGAGGACGACGGCGAGCTGCCAGACGCCGCTCCCCCACAGCAGGAGCAGGACCTCGCTGGCCGTGATGCCGATGAGCATCCCCGTCGCTGTCTCGGCCACCTGCTTGGGGCGGGTGTCGCGCGCGATGCCGAGGCTCGAGATCGTGGCCGTCAGCGCCAGCACCGGCGCGGGGTGCCCGAGGACGAAGTGCGCGACGGAGTAGGCGAGGGTCGCCGCGAGCACGATCTGCAGCACTGCCGGGAGCGACGCCCCCGCGCGGGCGAGGGCGCGCGCGGGACTCAGCTCGGGGGTCCGGACGAGACCGCGCAGCCGCTCGGCCGCCCGGCCCCGCTCGGCGGGACGTGCGGCCACCACGGCGTGGCCTACCTGGTCGTCGCCCCGAGGCGGGGCAGGCGGGGCACTCCCGCCTCCGCTCCGGCTCCGGGCGGGACCACGACCTCCTGGGCCGCGGCCACGCGCGAGTCGCCGGCCAGCACGGTCAGCTCGAGGTCAACCGGGACGCTCCGCTTGACGACCGCGAGGGCGACCGGTCCGTCCTCGTAGTGCCAGGCGCTGGAGGTGACCGTGCCGACCTCGACCGGCTCGCCGCCCTTGAGCGCCGTGACGACGTCGCCGTGGGCGGGGAGGACCGAGTCGGAGCCGTCGAGCTGCAGCAGGACCAGGCGCCGCGGCGGGTGCCCGAGGTTGTGCACCTTCGCCACCGTCTCCTGGCCCCGGTAGCAGCCCTTGGCGAGATGCACGCTCGAGCGGAGCAGGTCGAGCTCGTGCGGGATGGACCGCTCGTCGACCTCGGTCGCGTGGCGCGGGCGCCAGGCGGCGATGCGCAGGGCCTCGAGTGCGTCGACCCCGGCGAGGGCCACTCCCCTCCCGACGGCCGTCTCCGCGAGGGCCTCGAGGGCCGCTCGCGGGACCAGGACCTCGCGGAGCTCCCAGGAGGCCCCGGGGTGCTCTGTGGTCAGCGCGTACTGCCAGCCGCCCGGCTGGACCTGCGACCACGGGTCGCTCCAGACGACGGGCTCCTCGGCCAGGGACAGAGCGAGCGTCAGGGCCGGCCCGTCGCCGAGGGCGGCGAGGGTCGCGAAGTCGTCGGTGCGGTCGACGACCTCGACGCGGAGCATGAAGCGCATCCGGTCGAGCCAGGCGGCCAGGCCGGCCGTCTCGTCGCGGTCGAGCAGGAGCCAGGCGGTCTCGCCGTCGTCGACGAGGCGGATGACGTGCTCGATCCGGCCGGTCGGGTCGAGCAGGAGCGTCTCGGCCGACGCGCCGGGAGCGAGGCGCGAGACGGCCTGGCTGGTGAGCGAGTCGATCCAGGTGAGACGGTCCGGCCCCGTGACGGTCACGACGCCGCGGCCGGAGAGGTCGACGAGCGCGGTGCCCGCGGCGAGAGCACGCTGCTCGCGGAAGGGCTCGCCATAGTGGGCGGCGACGCCGGGCTCGGCGGCGCTCGTCGTCGCGACCGCGCCCGGGGCGGCCAGGAGCGGGGAGAGCGCGTCAGTCGACACGGGCGAGCCGTCCGGAGGAGTGGGTCCGCAGGCCCTGGCCGAGCGCGGCGATGTCCCACGCCCAGAGCAGGTGGTCGTCGACCAGGCCGTAGAGGCGCGTGGCGGCGGCGTAGTCCTTCGCCGCGGCGGTGCGCATCACCGCGTCAGTCGCGAGGTCGATCCGCGGCCCCTTGACCTGGCCGAGGTAGAGCTCGCTGACCCCGTCCGGGTGCACGAGCGAGACCTCGATGTCGAACCCGCCGGCGGCGTTGCGCAGCGTCTCGACGGACTCCGCGTCGGGGAAGGCGGGTGCGCCGCGGCCGGGCAGCATTCCCGGGCCGGCGTCGGAGTCGGTCAGAGCGCGGCTGAGGCGCCAGTAGCCGGTCTCGGTGACCAGCGGCCGGGGCGCCTCCTCGGCGCCCTCCTCGATCAGCCACGTGTAGGAGTTGTAGTTGAGGTACGGGAGGCCGTCGTAGCTGAAGCTGATGCGATGGCCGAACTCGGCCTGGACGGAGTCGTCGCCGATCGTGTAGTCGATGACGCCCGAGCCCTCCCAGACGCCGAGCAGCCAGGACAGGGGGACGAGCTCGGGCGGCAGGCCCGACGGAAGCGAGATCACTCGGGCTCCGGCGGCGGCTAGCGCTGGCCGCGGTAGAGCTTGTAGACGACCACGCCGGAGACCCACGCGATGGCGAGGGAGGCGAGCCCGAGCAGACCGAGGTAGAAGAGTTCCAGGGCGAGAAGCATGCGCTCATCCTACCCGCCGCCTCCGACGCAGGGGCGGGGCGGACGCGACCGCTCAGGCGGTGCGGATCCGGGCGCTCGGGACGGGAGGGCGCGACCGCTCAGGCGGGGAGCAGGAGGGCGATCCCGCTCGCGACCGCGACCACGGCCATCGCTCCGACGATGCTCGTCATCGCGCGGAGGAGGTACCCCTCGGCGCGGGCCACGGCGAGCTGCACCGCGAAGGTCGCGAGCACGCAGCCGCCGAACGTCAGCGCGAGCCAGAGCTGCCGGGACTCCGGAGCGGCGATCGCCAGCGTCAGCACGGAGCCCGCGAGTGCGAGCGCCCAGACGACTCCGATGCCCACCCGATCCCTGCCCATCCGACAATTGTGCCCCAGGCGGACGCCCCTCCCGGCCCGCCGCTAGTATTGCGGGCAGACCAGTTCTGGAGGATCCGTGGCGCAGTTGTTGATACTGACCTCGGCGGGAGGCGCCGAGGTGCTCCCCGCACTGGGGCTCCTCAGCCACCGGACCCGGCAGATCCCCGCGGAGCCCGCCCAGCTCGTGAACGCCCCGAGCTGCGATCTGATCCTGGTCGATGCGCGGCAGGACCTCGCCAGCGCCAAGTCGCTCTGCAAGATCCTCACGACCACGGGCATCAACGTCCCCCTCATCCTGATCCTCACTGAGGGCGGGCTCACGGCCGTCTCGGCCGACTGGGGCGTCAACGACGTCATCCTCGACTCGGCCGGCCCCGCCGAGGTCGACGCCCGCATCCGCCTGGTGATCGGCCGGCTGGCGCAGGAGCAGTCGACCTCGCGCATCCAGGCCTCGGGCGTCGTGATCGACGAGGCCAGCTACTCCGCCAAGGTTCACGGGCGCCCGCTCGACCTCACCTTCAAGGAGTTCGAGCTCCTCCGCTTCTTCGCCACGCACCCCTCGCGCGTCTTCACCCGCGAGCAGCTGCTGAGCGAGGTGTGGGGCTACGACTACTTCGGCGGCACCCGCACGGTCGACGTGCACGTGCGGCGCCTCCGCGCGAAGCTCGGCGACCTGGAGTCGCTGATCGGCACGGTCCGCAACGTCGGATACCGCTTCAACGTGTACGAAGAGGACAATGAGCGAGTCGCTCAACCTGTCCGTTGAGGACCTGGCCGATCCCGCGGTGGCGGCCGGCCTCGAGCACCTGATCGGGCGCGCCGCCTGGTTCGACCACCAGCCCCCCTTCAGCGATCAGACTCTCGTCGACGCCCGGGCCGGCTCGCGCACCCTCCTCGTGGGGCTGCGCGCCGACGTGGTCGTGGCGGCGGCGATCCTCGGGCAGGGCGAGCTGGAGTTCGTCGTCGATCCGGAGTGGCGCGGGGTCGGCTTCGGCACTGCGACCCTGGAGCAGGTCCTCGCGAGCGGCCGGACGGGCCTGCTCGCCTGGGCGCACGGCGACCACCCCGCCGCCCGGGCCCTCGCGGCCTCCCACGGCTTCGCACCGGTTCGCACCCTCCTGCACCTCGAGCTCGAGCCGCTCGCCGCCCCCGGGGTCCGCGTCCCCGAGGGCGTCGTCCTCTCGGACGCCCGCGACCTCGCTCCGGCCGAGTGGATCGCCCTGAACGCGCGGATCTTCGCCGCGCACCCCGAGCAGGGGCGGATGACGGAGGAGGACCTGGCGGCCCGCCGCGCCGAGCCGTGGTTCGACGAGGGCGACTTCCTCCTGCTCCGCGACGCCGACGGCACGCTCCTCGGCTACGACTGGCTCAAGATCGAGCCCGGATCGACGACCGGCGAGATCTACGTCCTCGGGGTCGCCCCCGAGGCGGCCGGACGGGGACTCGGCCGCACCCTGCTGAACGCCGGGCTCGCGCGGATGCTCGAGCGCGGCTGCACCACGGCCGACCTCTACGTCGAGGCCGAGAACCGGTCGGCGGTGGCGCTCTACCGCTCGCTCGGGTTCACGGACGCCTCCGTCGACGTGCAGTACCTGCAGCGCGCCGCGCCGCTGCGCTGAGCCGGCACTCCTCCACAGGGACTCCCCCGGCCCCGTTCATCCGGCATTCACGAGCGGCGGCGCGGAGCGGACGGACGCGGTGCCAGGATGGTCGCATGGACGGCGACAACCTGCTTCTCGAAGACGGTCTCAGCGATGACCTCGACGACGACTTCGACGACGAGGAGGAGCACTCGGACCCGCTCCTCCCCGACAACCGCTACCTCGACCGGGAGCTGAGCTGGCTCGCGTTCAACCAGCGCGTGCTCGAGCTCGCGGAGGATCCGCTGGTTCCGGCGCTCGAGCGGGCGAACTTCCTCGCGATCTTCTCGTCCAACCTCGACGAGTTCTTCATGGTCCGGGTCGCCGGCCTCAAGCGCCGCATCCTCACGGGGCTCGCCCTGCCGACGAACATCGGCCGCGTGCCGGTCGACGTGCTGACCGACATCTCGGAGAAGGCGCACCTGCTGCAGCAGCGCCACTCCCGAGCGTTCAAGGAGCTCGTCGAGCCCGCCCTGCGCGACGGCGGCATCGACCTCGTCCGCTGGGACGAGCTGAGCGACGCCGAGCGCACCGTGCTGGACGACTACTTCTCGGCCCAGGTGTTCCCGGTGCTGATGCCGCTCGCGGTCGACCCGGCGCACCCGTTCCCCTACATCTCCGGCCTCTCGCTCAACCTCTCGGTGCGGGTGCGGAACCCGAAGACGCAGAAGGTCGAGTTCGCGCGCCTCAAGGTGCCGCAGATGCTCCCCCGCTTCGTGCGGATCGCCGGAGTCGCGGCGCCGGGCGAGCCGATGCGGTTCATCTCGCTCGAGGACCTGATCGCCAACCAGCTGGATGACCTGTTCCCCGGCATGGAGATCCTCGACCACCACGTGTTCCGGGTGACGCGCAACGAGGACGTCGAGGTCGACGAGGACGAGACCGAGAACCTGATCAAGGCCCTCGAGAAGGAGCTGCTGCGCCGCCGGTTCGGCCCGCCCATCCGCCTCGAGGTCACCGACGACATGGACGACGAGACGCTGGGCCTGCTGGTCCGCGAGCTCGACATCACGACGCAGGAGGTCTACAAGCTCCCGGCCCCGCTCGACCTCAGCGGGCTCTTCAGCCTGCAGAAGATCGACCGCCCGGACCTGAAGTACCCCAATCACGTCCCGACGACGGCGGTGCAGCTCTCGCCCAGCGAGCCCAACCAGCGGCAGGACGTCTTCAAGGCCGTCTCCCGCGGCGACGTGCTCCTTCACCACCCCTACGAGTCCTTCGCGACGAGCGTGCAGTCGTTCCTCGAGCAGGCGGCGGCCGATCCGGACGTGCTCGCGATCAAGCAGACGCTCTACCGCACCTCCGGCGACTCCCCCATCGTCGAGGCGCTCATCGACGCGGCCGAGTCGGGGAAGCAGGTGCTCGCCCTGGTCGAGATCAAGGCGCGCTTCGACGAGCAGGCGAACATCTCGTGGGCGCGCAAGCTCGAGAAGGCGGGCGTGCACGTGGTCTACGGGCTCGTCGGGCTGAAGACCCACTGCAAGCTCGCGCTCGTCATCCGCCAGGAGAAGGGCGGAGTGCTCCGCCACTACTCCCACATCGGCACCGGCAACTACAACCCGAAGACCTCGCGCATCTACGAGGACCTCGGACTCCTGACGGCCGACCCCGAGGTCGGCAAGGACCTCACGCGCCTGTTCAACGAGCTCTCGGGCTACGCGATCGAGAAGAAGTTCAAGCGCCTGCTCGTCGCACCGCGCCACCTCCGGAAGGGCCTGCTCAAGCGGATCGCCGCCGAGACCGAGAACGCCCGCGCGGGGCGGCCCTCGGGCATCCGGATCAAGGTCAACTCGATCGTCGACGAGTCCGTGATCGACGCGCTCTACCGCGCCAGCCAGGCCGGCGTGCCGGTCGACGTCTGGGTGCGCGGCATCTGCGGGCTGAAGCCCGGCCAGGAGGGGCTCTCCGAGACCATCCGCGTGCGCTCGATCCTCGGCCGCTACCTCGAGCACTCCCGCATCTTCAGCTTCGTCAACGGCGGCGAGCCAGACGTCTTCATCGGCAGCGCCGACATGATGCACCGCAACCTCGACCGCCGCGTCGAGGCACTGGTGCGGATCGTCGAGCCGGCGCACCTCAGCGAGATCGACGACATGTTCGAGCGGGCGATGGACGAGCGGACCGCCTCCTGGTGGCTCGGCCCGGACGGCGACTGGACGCGGCACCACCTCGATGAGGAGGGCGCTCCGCTCGCCGACCTGCAGAACCAGCTGATGCAGCACATCACCCATCGCAAGCGCGCGGCGACACGGTCCGCCAACCGGGCCTCCAGCCGCTGACGCCCGTGACGGGCACCGTCTACGCAGCAGGAGCGGTGTGCTGGCGGATCATCGAGGGCCGCCCGCACATCCTCGTGATCCACCGGCCGCACCGCCGGGACGTCAGCCTGCCCAAGGGCAAGGTCGACGCGGGCGAGTCCCTCCCGGAGACCGCGGTCCGCGAGATCCGCGAGGAGACCGGGCTCTCGGTGGCGCTCGGGGTGCCGCTGGGGTGCACCGAGTACACGCTGCCGAGCGGGCGCCCGAAGGCCGTCTACTACTGGGCGGCGCAGGTGACCGAGAAGGCCGTCCTGGCGTCCGACTTCCTCCCGAACGACGAGGTCGAGGCGCTCGAGTGGGTGACGCTCAAGCGGGCCCGGAGCTACCTGACCTATCCGCACGACGTGACGATCGTCGACGAGTTCGCCCGGATCGCCGCACGCGGTGCGCTCGAGACCTTCGCGATCGTGGTCCTGCGGCACGCGAAGGCGGTGCCCGCCTCCTCCTGGGACGGCCGCGACTCCACCCGCCGCCTCACCGGGCGCGGCCGGGTCGAGGCCGCTGCCGCCGCTCAGGCTGTGGCCGCCTGGCGCCCGCGCCGCCTCGTCTCGAGCACCGCCAAGCGCTGCCGGTCGACCATCGCCCCGCTGTCCGGTCTGGTCAGGAAGCCGGTCAAGCTGCGCGACGACCTCAGCCAGGAGGCGCACGAGCAGGGCACCGCCGACGTCCGCGCCCTCGTCGGCAAGCGGGTCCGCGCCCGCCGCACCGCCGTCCTCTGCAGTCACCGGCCGGTGATCCCCGAGATCCTGCGCGAGATCGCCCTCGCCACGGCGACTCCTCTCGGCGCCTACCTCGACGAGGCGGCAGCGCTCCCGACCGGGGGCTTCGCCGTGGTGCACCTCTCCACCGGCCACCCCGGCTCCGGCATCGTCGCGATCGAGACGCACACGCCGCTGGCCTGACCCGCCCGGGCCGCGCTGCGCGACCGGCTCGACGGGTCCGTCCGCACCGGGCCGGTCGCGCAGCCGGGACGCGCCCGACGCACCGCGCCTTCCCCGCCGCCCCGTCGCTCCGCAATCCCCGAGGCGGACCCGTTCACCGCGCGTTCACCGAGCGGTCGGTGCCAGGACACGACCCCTCCGTACTCTCGCTCGCGGGCTGCACCAGGCCCTGTTCTGTTTTCCACGCTTTCCTACCCGAAAGGGATACTTGTGAGATTCTCGCGTCTCGGCCAGGCGGCCGTCGTCGCCGCCGTCGCAGCGATCACGCTGACCTCCTGCGCTGCCAACGAGGCACCGGCCGCAGGCGGCAGCTCCGGCTCGGCCACCACCTCCACGCTCTCCGGCACCATCACCGGGATCGGCTCGTCCGCTCAGGGCACCGCGCAGACCACCTGGGCCGCCGCGTTCCAGACCGCGAACCCCGAGGTCACGGTCAACTACGACCCGCAGGGCTCCGGCGCCGGCCGCACCAACTTCATCGACGGCGCCGCCGACTACGCCGGCTCCGACTCCGCGCTCAAGGACGAGGAGCTCGCGGGCACCTTCGCCGCCTGCGCCCCCGACACCAAGGCGATCGACCTCCCGGTCTACATCTCGCCGATCGCGGTCATCTTCAACGTGGAGGGCGTCGACGAGCTCAAGCTCGACGCGGCCACCATCGCTGGCATCTTCAAGGGCACCATCACCTCCTGGGACGCCCCGGAGATCAAGGCCCTGAACCCCGACGCGACCCTCCCGTCGGCGAACATCACCTCCGTGCACCGCTCGGACGACTCGGGCACCACGCAGAACTTCACCGACTACCTCGCGGCCACCGCGAGCGACGTCTGGGACGCTCCTGCCGCGCAGACCTTCCCGTACCAGAGCGGTGACGGCGCCAAGGGCACCTCGGGTGTCGTCGACGCGGTCAAGAACGGCACCAACACGATCGGCTACGCCGACGAGTCCGGCGCCCAGGGCATGGACATGGCCCAGCTGAAGGTCGGCGACGCGTTCTCAACCATCTCGGCCGACGGAGCCGCGGCGGTCGTCGCCGCCTCGCCCATCGCCGAGGGCCGCGAGGACAACGACCTCGCGATCAAGATCGACCGCACCGGCACCGAGGCGGACGCCTGGCCGATGGTCCTGGTCAGCTACCTCATCGTGTGCCAGGAGTACGCGGACGCCGACAAGGGCGAGGTCGTCAAGTCCTTCGCCTCCTACGTCGCGAGCGAGGAGGGCCAGGAGGCCGCCGCCGCTCAGGCCGGCTCCGCTCCCCTGAGCTCCGAGCTCGCCTCGACCGTCGCCACCGCGATCGAGTCGATCAAGTAGTCCCACCGGCAGGGCCCGTCTCGCAGCACGATCCGCGGGACGGGCCCCGCCTGTGCCGGGCTCGACCCACCGGACGCCCCCTCCGAGCCCTAGCATCTCCCTGTGCGCCCCGCCGAACCCCTCGTCTGAAGAGAGTCCCCTGGAATGGCAACTGAGACCGTCGTCCGCCCGAAGGCGAAGGTGCGTGTCGGAGATCGGGTCTTCTCGATCTCGACCGTCGCCGCCGGCTCCCTCATCCTCCTCGTCCTCGCCGCCGTCGCGATCTTCCTGATCGCGCAGTCGATCCCCGCGTTCACCGCGCCGGCCGGCAGCCTCCCCGGCGACGCGACGAGCTTCTGGGCCTACGTCGGCCCCCTGGTGTTCGGCACGGTCTGGTCGGCGGTGATCGCCCTGGTGATCGCCCTGCCGCTCTCGATCGCGATCGCCCTCTTCATCTCGCACTACGCGCCGCGCCGCATCGCGATGGCCCTCGGCTACGTGGTCGACCTCCTCGCCGCCGTCCCCTCGGTGGTCTTCGGCCTCTGGGGCGCGACCGTGCTGGCGCCGATGGTGCAGCCCTTCTACCTCTTCCTCAACGTGAACATCGGCTGGTTCCCGCTCTTCGGCGGCCAGGCGTCGGGCACCGGCAAGACGATCCTCACCGCCTCGGTGGTGCTGGCCGTCATGGTCATCCCGATCATCACCGCGGTCTGCCGCGAGATCTTCCTCCAGGCCCCGCGCCTGCACGAGGAGGCGGCGCTCGCGCTCGGCGCGACCCGCTGGGAGATGATCCGCATGGCCGTCCTGCCCTTCGGCGCCCCGGGCATCGTCTCGGCCGCCATGCTCGGCCTCGGCCGGGCCCTCGGCGAGACGCTCGCCGTCGCGATGGTGCTCTCGCCCGCGACGGTCGTCTCCTTCCTCCTGCTCACCTCGCAGAACTCGAACACCATCGCCGCGAACATCGCGCTGCAGTTCCCGGAGGCGAGCGGAGTCGGCGTCAACGTCCTCGTCGCCTCGGGCCTCATCCTCTTCGTCATCACCCTCGTCGTGAACTCGGTCGCGCGGTTCATCGTCAACCGCCGCAAGGCCTTCTCGGGAGCCAACTGATGTCCGCCGCCACCTCGTCGATGCCCTTCTCGCTGCAGGCGGGCAAGCTGCCCAAGGGCACCCCCTGGATGCTGCTCGTCGGCAGCTGGGTCGTGTTCGCCGCCGTCTTCCTGATCCTCCAGGCGGCCGGCATGATGAACGACTTCAGCCTCGTCGGCGCGATCTTCTGGGGCACCGTCCTCTTCGACGTCGCCATCTACGTGGTCTCGCGCCTGGTCGAGGGCGGCCGCAAGGCTGTCGACCGCCTCGTGACCTCGCTGGTCGCGACCGCGTTCATCATCGCGCTGCTCCCGCTGATCTCCCTGCTCTACACGGTCGTCTCCAACGGAGTCGCGCGGTTCGATCCGCTCTTCTTCTCCTCGTCGATGCGCAACGTCATCGACGCGGGCGGCGGCGCCCTCCACGCGATCATCGGCACGCTCGAGATCACGGCCATGGCCGCGCTGATCTCGGTGCCGATCGGCCTGCTCACCTCGATCTACCTCGTCGAGTACGGCCGCGGCCACCTCGCCCGGGCGATCACCTTCTTCGTCGACGTGATGACGGGCATCCCCTCCATCGTTGCGGGCCTGTTCGCGTACGCGCTCTTCGCGCTGCTCCTCGGGCCCGGCGTCCGGATGGGCTTCGCCGGCTCGATCGCCCTCGCCGTGCTGATGATCCCCGTGGTCGTCCGCTCGTCGGAGGAGATGCTGAAGCTGGTCCCGAACGAGCTGCGCGAGGCGTCCTACGCCCTGGGCGTGCCGAAGTGGCTGACCATCGTCAAGATCGTGCTGCCGACCTCCATCGCCGGCATCACGACGGGCATCACCCTCGCGATCGCCCGCGTCATCGGCGAGACCGCCCCGCTGCTCATCGTCGCCGGCTTCACCGCGTCGATGAACTACGACCTCTTCAGCGAGCGGATGATGACCCTCCCGGTCTTCGTCTACACGCAGTACGCGAACCAGGGCCCCGACGCCGAGGCGTTCCTCAACCGGGCCTGGACCGGCGCGCTGGCCCTCATCCTGATCGTCATGGCGCTGAACCTGGTCGCCCGCCTGATCGCGAAGATCTTCGCCCCCAAGCTCGGCCGCTGACACCCACCACTCGGCTCCGGCCGGATTCCCCGAAGGAAGCAATGTCCAAGCGCATCGAGGTCAACGACCTCAACGTCTACTACAGCCAGTTCCTCGCGGTGGAGGGCGTCTCGCTCGCCATCGAGCCCCGCACGGTCACCGCCTTCATCGGCCCGTCCGGCTGCGGCAAGTCGACCTTCCTCCGCACGCTCAACCGCATGCACGAGGTCATCCCCGGCGCGCACGTCGAGGGCGAGGTCCTGATCGACGGCAACAACCTGTACGGCCCGGGCGTCGACCCGGTGCAGGTCCGCCGGCAGGTGGGCATGGTCTTCCAGCGCCCCAACCCGTTCCCGACGATGTCCATCCGGGACAACGTGCTGGCCGGTGTGAAGCTCAACAACCGCCGCATCTCGAAGTCGGACGCGGACGCGCTCGTCGAGCGCTCGCTCCAGGGCGCGAACCTCTGGAACGAGGTGAAGGACCGCCTCGACAAGCCGGGCTCCGGTCTCTCCGGCGGCCAGCAGCAGCGTCTGTGCATCGCCCGCGCGATCGCCGTCTCCCCCGACGTCCTCCTGATGGACGAGCCCTGCTCCGCCCTCGACCCGATCTCGACCCTCGCGATCGAGGACCTCATCGAGGAGCTCAAGAACGACTACACGATCGTCATCGTGACCCACAACATGCAGCAGGCCTCGCGCGTCTCGGACCGCACCGCGTTCTTCAACATCGCGGGCACCGGCAAGCCGGGCAAGCTCATCGAGTACGACGACACCGCGACGATGTTCTCGCGGCCGTCCGTCCAGGCGACCGAGGACTACGTCTCGGGCCGCTTCGGCTGATCCGCCGCAGACGAGAGCGAGCCGCGTCCCTCCGGGGTCGCGGCTCGCTCTCGTTCCACCGCGTTCCCTCCGGGAACGAGAAGAGCCGCACTCCGTCATCGGAGTGCGGCTCTTCTCGTGCTCGGGCCGTCAGGCGATGTCGATCGCCAGTATCGGATCGGTGGTCGGAGTCGGCGAGCCGCCGGCGTCCTCGACCGTCACGGCGACGACTCCGCCCTCGGTCAGGCTCCCCTCGAGCGGGGCCACGGTGCTGCCCTCTCCCCCGTCGAACGTCCCTGCGGCGACCGGACCGGATGAGCCGATGTACCAGAGCTCGTAGGTCTTGTCCTCCGGCAGCGGCGCCAGGTCGTCCACCACGAGGGCGGAGCGGCCGAGCGAGCTCGACCAGACCAGCGTCGCCTGCTCGCCGGTGGCGACCGTGCCGGTCGTCTCCTGCGCGTCGGGGGCGCTGCGGATCTGCTCCAGAGCCGTCTGCTGCTGCGTCTGGCCGGGGCCGGACGAGAGCAGCGGCGGGAGGGTCACTCCGCCGACCACGATCACCGCGGCGGCCGCGGCCGCCGAGAGGTAGACCGCGGGGCGGGCGAACCAGCGGCTCCGGGCGCGGTTCGCGGCGCTGCCGCCACCGTCCCGGCGAGCCGTCGGACCGCTCCGCTCGCCCTCGGAGGCGACGGGGACCAGACGGGGCGCGGCGGGCGCCTCGTGGTCCTCGTCGGGCTCCTCCAGCGGCAGCTGCGGAGTGGTGGCGATGAGCGCCATCAGGTCGGCCTTGAAGCCCGGCGAGGGCTCCACGGCGGGTGCGTCGGCGACCAGCGCCTCCGCCACCTCGGCGAACGCGTCGGCCTCGCCGCGCGCCTCCGGGTGCTCGGAGAGGAAGCGCTCGTAGCGCTCCTGCTCCTCGGGCGTCAGGATGCCCAGTGCGTGACCCGCCGCGAGATCGCGCGGGTCGTCCATCCCGTCGGGGAGTCGCACATCGTTCACAGGGCCACCCCCATCTCTTCTCGAAGTCTGATCATTCCGTCACGCAGGCGTGTCTTGACGGTTCCCACGGGGCACTGCAGGATCCCCGCGATCTCGCTGTGCGAGTATCCGCCGTAGTAAGCGAGCTGCAGCGCCTGCCGCTGCAGTTCCGTCAGGCGGCCCATGGCGGCCGCGACCTTCTCGTGCTCGAGGGACACCTCCGCCTGCTCGGAGACCTGGTCGTAGTCGCGTCCGAGGTCTCGGATTCCGATGCGCATGTCCCGATCACGGCCGGCTTGAGCCGCGCGGACCCTGTCGATGGCCCTGCGGTGTGCCATCGTGAGGATCCAGGTCGTCGCGCTTCCTTTATTCGGAGCGAAACGCCCAGCGGTTTGCCAGATCTCGAGGAAGACCTCCTGGGCCACCTCCTCGGACTGGGAGCGGTCGACGAGGACGCGGATGATCAGGCCGAGGACCCGGCCGGCCATCTGGTCGTAGAGCGCGGCGAACGCGGCCTGCTCTCCCCCGGCGATGCGCTCGAGGAGGACAGCCGCCTCCGCTGTGGTGTCGTCCGTCATCAGCCCCGCCTCGCCCGCGCCCGGGCTGAAAGATTCCGCGTCATCCAGAAGGCTGTCACGGCCAGGCCTGCAACGACGACCGACACCTCGATCGGATGCGTCACGAATCGGACATCCAGCGCCAACGTGCCGATCGGCACGAGCGCGGGGTCGCCCAGCCGGGGGGCCAGCCAGAGCGAGATCACGGCCACCGCCGCAGCGGTGATGCCCGGATAGCTGCGCGGGCGGATGAGGACCCAGAGCCCGGCGAGCACGTCGAGGACCGCGAGGACGCGCATCACCGTGCCCTGCGAGAGCGAGACCCCCGCGGCGAACTGGGCGCCCTCCGCGTCGTCGACGCTCGGCGCGGCGAGGAGGTAGAGGGCGGCGACGACCAGCAGCCCCGCCCCCGCCCAGACGCGCGCGCCGATCCGGAGAGCTCTGCTGTTCTTCATTCCGCTGGCGCCTGTCTGTGGGGACTCGGGCGAGGATCGACTCCTCCTGGGCCCTCGCCTCGCGCACCGTGGCGGCGATGCGAGCAGAGAAGGGGCCGGACCGCAGGAACGCCTCTCGGCGCGAGGCCGCTCGAAGCGGCTATAAGTGGAGCCCGGGGTTACTGCGATCCGGCTTCCGCCAGTCTACCAAAGGCCTCCGCGGTGGCGGCGAGCGGCGTTCGCAGTGGGTGAACGCGGGTTGCGCGTCATTCCAGGGAGTCGCTCCGCCACAGCCGCGCGCAGCTCACGAGCTCGGCCGCGGTGGTCGAGAGGCGCAGGGCGCGGGTGGTCAGCTCGCTCGCCCGGACGGGGTTCACCGGCTCCACGTCGTCGGCGACCGAGACGGCTCCGGAGGCGCTCACGCGGCAGAACGCCGCGGCGCGGTCCAGTGCCACCGCGAAGTCGCCGTCGAAGACGCCGCGGAGGATCCGGTCGGCCAGCTCGGTGATCTCTGCCGGCCCAGTGGGAGTGCTGGCTCCGGCGACCACCGGGTCGATCGTGGCGGACAGCTCGACTCCGCGCTGGTAGAGGAAGCTCGTGCTCTCCGGGTCCTGCCGGATGACCAGCCGCAGCAGGTAGATCCGCCAGAGGGCGCCCGGCAGGCTCGCCGCGCTGGAGCGCGCCCAGAGCTCGGCGAGCGCGTCGATGCCGTTGTGGTCGGTGTACTCGACCAGGCGGTCGATGACCACCGGGTCGGGGTCGTTCCGGACACGGCTCAGCAGCGCGATCGCGGTCTCGTGGGCGACGCGGCTGATCTGCGCCGGGTCCTCTCCTCCCTGGAACGCCTCGAAGACGTGGGAGGGGAACTTGGTCGGCTTGTGGAAGCCGTCTGTCATGGGGCCGCCTTCCGCGGTCGTGCGCGCGGACGCTCTCGCGCTCGCGCTCCGTAGGGGGTTCGAGGAGGGTAACGCCCGCGGCTGGGCGGGTATGCCCGCGCGGAGGACGCGGTCCGCTCCGGGATCGTCCGCGCTCCGGGCCGCACCTGCTCCGGGCCGCACCTGCTCCGGGGGCGCCGACGGCCCGCTACCCTGGAGCGCGCGGGCCTCTAGCTCAGTTGGCAGAGCAGCGGACTTTTAATCCGCGGGTCGTCGGTTCGAGCCCGACGGGGCCCACCACACGACCGCCTGGTCGCGCTTTCCGGACAGTGCCAGGGCGCAGCCAGGTCGCAGCACTACCGTGCAGAGGTGCTGACCGTCCTCCGCGTCCTCCTGCGCCGGCCGCGGCTGTGCGAGGCGTGCCGCGTCCGGCCGGCCCGCCGCCGTGACCCGTTCTGCTCGACGGACTGCGCGAAGACGTACTACCTCTACCTCTGACGCCTCGTCCGGGCCGCGGTGCTCCGCGACGGCGTCACTCGTGGCAGAGCGACCACACCTCATCCGGGTAGTCGCGGACCTTCTCGCCGACGAGCAGGCGCCAGCGGCCGTCCTGGTGCTCGAGCAGGCGGCCGGTGACGACCTCCGAGAGCCAGTCGGAGTCGATCCGGTACCAGCGGACGAGGCGGACGGTCGTCGCGGTGTGCGAGACGCGGGTCGTCATCGCGGGAGTCCCTTCTCGAGGAGGGAGCGGGGTGCTGGAACCAGCGGGGCGTTCGACGCGCGAACGGGGGGATGACCCGCGCCGGGACGACTCCGTTGTCGACCGGCCGGGAGACTGCGGCGGGCATCCGGCGGACCGGATGCCAGGAACTCTAGACGACCGCGCGGACAGTGTCTGTCCCGTCGCCGGTCACAGCGGAGCGGCTCCGTTCAGCAGGCTCAGGGGTGGACGGTGCAGCCGGCCGGGCGCGTCTGCCGGAACGCGGCCGCTTCGCGGGTGCGGGAGCGGAGCCTCCTCGCGCGGCGGCGGAGGAGCCGCTCGCTCGGGCCGAAGGCTCCGGATTCGAGGAGCTGGCGGAGGGACAGGGTCACCTGCCGGGCCAGACGGGGATCGATGCGGCCGGGGATCCGGATCGCGTCGATGAGGTCGAGGGCGTTGCGCGTGGTGCGGGAGATCGCCATGACGGAACCCTAGGGACGCCGGGGCGCGGTGTGCGCGCCCCGGACGGGGGCGCCGACGGGGACTGATGCTCAGCCCCGGGGCGCCCCGGCGGGATCAGTCGTGCCCGTTGCTGCCGTCGCCACGGCCCGTGGAGGACTGCAGGCGGTCGATGTGCTCGGAGGCCTGGGCCTTGGTGAGGTCGGCGGGCAGGGTCTCGCCCGCCTCGCGCGCGAGGGTGTCGAGGTAGCTGCGCTGCGGGCCGGTCATCGGCTCGTCGCCGGTGACCCAGTCGGACGGGTCCTTGCTGGCGCTGGTGTCGCTGCCGTCGTCGGCACGGGCGCCGAGGACGTCGCCCTCGGTCTTGACATCGGGATCGGTGGTGTTGTCATCGCTCATGGTGCGACCGTACGCCCGACCACCGACGCCGACGAGGGCTTGCGGAGCGGGCCCGGGCGCCCCGCTTCACGAGCCGAGCAGCGCGTGCGCGACGGTGAAGATGACCAGCCCGGCCAGGGAGCCCACGACGGTGCCGTTGATCCGGATGAACTGGAGGTCCTTCCCGACCTGCAGCTCGAGCTTCTCGGACGTCTCGCGCGGGTCCCAGCGGTGGATGGTGTCGCCGATGATGCTGGCGATGTCGGTGCGGTAGCGGTCGACCAGGTTGGCCGCGACCGATCCGATCCAGGAGTCGACGGTCGCCGCGAGACCGGCGTCGGTCGAGAGCCGGCGGCCCAGATCGACCACGATCGACTCGATGCTGCCGCGGAGGGGGCTCGACGGGTCGTCCATCGCGCCGAGGAGAGAGGCCTTCGTCGCCTCCCAGGCGTCCCCGGCGAGCTCGCGGACGCGCGGGCTGTCGAAGGCGCGGTTCTTGATCTCCTCGACCCGGGCGATCAGATCCGGGTCGGTGCCCAGATCCTGCGCCAGCGTGGCGAGGTAGCCGTCGATCGCGATCCGGAACGGGTGCAACTGGTCCTCGCGCACCGCGGCGACGAAGACGAGCGCCTCGCGGTACAGCCGCTCGTCCACCGCTCGGCTGACCGCGGAGGGCAGCCAGCTCGGCAGGCGGCCGCTGACCATGCGGGTGAAGCTCTGCGGGTTCGCGGTCAGCCATGCCTCCGCCTGCTCCACCAGCGTGTCCACGAGGCGCCGGTGGTGGCCCGCCTCGACCACGCTGCCCACCAGCGAGCCCAGCGGCGGGCCCCACTGCGGGTCGAGGAGGTGGCGCCGCGCCAGCGCCTCGATCACGCGCTGCACGTCGGAGTCGTCCAGCAGGGCGATCGCCGAGCGGACGGCCGCGGCACTCTCGCCGCCGACCCGGTGCGCGTTCTCCGGTTCGGCGAGCCACAGCCCCGCCCGCCGGGCGATCCCGAAGGAGTCGAGCTTCTCGCGCACGATGGCGCCGCGGAGGAAGTTCTCCTCGACGAACTGCGCGAGGCTCGCGCCGATCTCGTCCTTCTTGGTCGGGATGATCGCGGTGTGCGGGATCGGCAGGCCCAGCGGCCGCCGGAACAGCGCGGTCACGGCGAACCAGTCGGCGAGCGCGCCGACCATCCCGCCCTCGCTCGCGGCCCGGACCCACTGCAGCCACGGGTAGCGCTCCTGCAGGGCGAACGACACGGCGAAGACGACGGCCATCACCACGAGCAGGCCCGTGGCGAGCCGCTTCATCCGGACGAGAGCGACGCGCTTGGCCTCGTCGTCGCGCCCGACCGCCGCGAGGGTGGTCATGACGCGGTAGGGAACCCCTCGTGGCGGATGCCCCACGCGACGGTCCACTCCTCGCCCGGCTCGAGCCAGCGCAGGCCCTGCCCGCTGTTGAACGCCTCGGCGGGAGCGGTCATCGGCTCCACGGCGATCGCGGTCTTCACGTCGTCGCCGTCGGGGAAGATCCGGGTGATGAAGACCTGGATGAAGTTGTGCGAGGCGTCGGCCCAGAGGAGCACGCGGCGGCCGTCCGCGGCGCGGAGGCCGTGCACGCTCTCGCCGTCGACCATCCGGACGTCGGCCCAGGCGTCGTCGAGCTCCAGGTCGCCGATGCGGCGGCCGGAGCGGAGGTCCCACTCGGTGCCCTCGACCGGGTTCTGCACGGTGGGGTTGAGGCGCTCGTCGACCTCGATGTGCACCGCCGCGTCGACGGTGATCTCGAGCTCGTCGGTCGGCACGTCGCCGATGGCGAGGAAGGGGTGCGTGCCGATGGCGACGGGTGCCTCGTCGGCTCCGACGTTGACGACGCGGTGGATGACCTTCAGCCCGTCGGCTTGCAGCTCGTAGCGGACCGAGGTCTCGAGGTGGAACGGGTAGCCCGCCTGGGGCACGACCGGCGCGGCCAGCTCGACGAAGGACGGGCCCTGGTCGACGAGGCGGTACGGGGTGCTCACCAGGAGGCCGTGGATGGCGTTGTGGTACTTCGGCTCGGTGATCGCGAGCTGGAGCGTCTCGCCGCGGTGGTGCCAGCGCCCGTCCTTGACGCGGTTGGGCCAGGGCATCAGGACGATGCCCGAGCCGAACGGCGGGACGGTGCTCTCCGGGTAGGAGGCGGTGATCTCCACTCCGTCGACCGAGAGGTGGCGCAGCGCTGCGGCCACCTCCGTCACGACGGCGTGCAGGGTGCGTCCCTCGGCGGTGAGGTCGAGCGGGAACTGGCGCCCGGTGGCGGGGGCGGGGGTGAAGTCGGCCATTCCTCGATCCTACGGACTGACGCGCTCGCCGAGCGTCCGGCAGCGGGTGACCGCGAGCCCCGCCTCCTCCAGAGCGGCGACGAGTCCGTCGGCGGCCCCCGCCCCCGTGAGCAGACGGTCGAACTCGTCGGGAGCGGCGACCCGGCCGAGGTCGACCACTCCGAGCTTCGAGGAGTCCGCGACCACGACCCGGCGGGTCGCCGCCTGCAGCATCCGGCGCTTCAGGGTCGCCTCCGGGAGGTTGACGTTGGTGACGCCGGCCTCGGGGTGCACGCCGGTGCAGCCGATGAAGGCGATGTCGGCGCGGATCCGCTCGAGCAGCTCGGACGCGAGCGGCTCGACCAGCGAGTGCTGCAGCGGCCGCAGAGTGCCCCCGGTGACGACGACCGTGAAGCGCGGGATGGCCGGCTCGAGCGCCAGCGCCGTGGAGAGGCCGTTCGTGATCACCGTGACGTCGCGCAGCTCCTCCCGCGCCACGAGCGCGTGCGCGATGGCGAGCGGGGTGGTGCCCACGTCGAGCACGATGCTCTGCCCGGAGGAGACGGAGGCGGCGGCCTCCTCGCCGATCGCGGCCTTCTCGTCGGAGGCGGCGCTCAGGCCCTCCTCGAGCGAGCGCTCGCCGGTGGGCCTCGGCGCCGGGATCGCCCCTCCGCGCACCCGCTGGAGGACACCCTCGCTCGCGAGCAGGGCGAGATCGGAGCGGACCGTGACGACCGAGACCCCGAGCATGTCGGCCATCGGGGCGACCCCGACGAAGCCCGAGCTCTCGGCGGCCAGACGCAGCCGCAGCCGGCGCTCGATCGCCGACGTGGACTCCTGCTCGCCGTCCGTTCTCATCCGCCCATCGTGCACGCGGGCCGGTGGACTTGTCAAAGGGAAAACGAGCTTTCCTTTTCGAAGGTGCGGCCCTAGTCTGACTCCTGCCATGAACGAAGCGATCACACTCTCCGCAGGCGTCGTCAAGCGCCCGCACACGCTGGCCGACGGCCGCGAGCTCCTCTACTTCGACGACGCCGATACGACGCTCCCCCCGGAGCGCGCCGCCGACGCCCGCCACCTCGACCCCCGCCCCGCCACCGCGCGGATGCGCCAGGACGTGCTGACCGGCGAGTGGGTCTCCATCGCCGCGTCGCGCCAGAACCGCGTGTTCCTGCCGCCGGCCGAGCTCGATCCGCTCGCCCCGGCGTCGCCGACGAACCCGTCGGAGGTGCCCAGCCGCTACGACGTCGCCGTCTTCGAGAACCGCTCCCCCTCCTTCGGCCCGCTCCTCGAGGACGCGGACGCGCCCGCCTCCCTGGAGGACCTGCGCACCCTCGGGCTCGGCCGGACGCTGACCAGCGTCGGCCGCTGCGAGGTCGTCTGCTTCAGCCCCGAGCACGAGGGCTCGTTCGCCACGCTCAGCGCCTCCCGCGCCCGGACCGTGGTCGAGGCCTGGGCCGACCGCGTGGGCGCCCTCTCGGCCCTTCCCGGCGTGCAGCAGGTCTTCCCGTTCGAGAACCGCGGCGAGGCGATCGGCGTCACGCTGCACCACCCCCACGGGCAGATCTACTCCTACCCCTACGTCACGCCGCGCACGACCCGCCTGCTCGCCTCGCTCGACAGCTACGGGCCGTCGATGTTCGCCGACGTCCTCGCCTTCGAGCAGGCCGGCGAGCGCGTCCTCCTCCGCGGCGAGCACTTCACCGCGTTCGTGCCGTTCGCCGCGCGCTGGCCCGTCGAGGTGCACCTCCTGCCGCACCGCCACGTCCCGGACCTGGCGGCGACCACCCCGGAGGAGCGCGACGAGCTGGCTGTGATGTACCAGCGCCTGCTCCGCGGCATCGACGCCCTCTACGACACCCCGACGCCCTACATCGCCGCCTGGCACCAGGCCCCGGTGCACGAGCGCCGCGACGAGGTGCGCCTGATGCTCCAGATCACCTCGCCCCGCCGCGCCGAGACGAAGCTCAAGTACCTCGCGGGGAGCGAGGCCGCGATGGGCGCCTGGATCGGCGACATCGCCCCCGAGACGAGCGCCGCGGCCCTGCGCGCGGCGATCGAGCGGGCCGACGCGGCCGTGCTCGAGGCCGGGATCGCACAGCGCCCCGACGCGGCGCTGCCGGTCGCCGCGCACAGCGACGACTCGCTTCCCGGCGGCGCCGCCACTCCCGCCACCACCGCCGCCGACATCGCCGAGGAGAACCGATGACCGCCGCTCCCGCCTCCCTGACCGCCGTCGCCGAGAGCGCGGCCGCCGCCTTCGAGCGCACCTTCGGCCGCCCTGCCGCGGGCGTCTGGGCCGGCCCCGGCCGCGTGAACCTGATCGGCGAGCACACCGACTACAACGACGGCTTCGTCTTCCCCTTCGCGATCGACCGCGCCACGGCGATGGCCGTCGCTCCGAGGGAGGACCGCCTGATCCGGATCAGCAGCGCCTTCTCCCCCGAGGTGGTCGAGGTCGCTCTCGACGAGCTCGGCCCCGGCGCCGTGACCGGCTGGTCGGCCTACCCGCTCGGCGTGGTCTGGGCGCTCACCGAGTACGGCGTCGACCTGGGCTCCCGCGCGGGCTTCGACGCGTACGTCGACTCCGACGTGCCGGTCGGCGCGGGGCTCTCGAGCTCGGCGGCACTGATGTGCGCGATGGCCGTCGCCCTCGACGAGCTCTGGGACCTCGGCTTCGACCGCGCGACGATGGCCCGCGTCGGCCGTCGCGCCGAGAACGTCGCGGTCGGCGCCCCCACCGGGATCATGGACGAGTCCGCCTCCCTCTTCGGAAAGCGCGACGCCGCGGTGTTCCTGGACTGCCGCAGCCTCGACACCGAGGTCGTCCCCCTCGGCTTCGAGGAGGCCGGGCTCGTCCTGCTCGTCGTCGACACCCGCGTCGAGCACGCGCACGCCACCGGCGGCTACGCCGAGCGGCGCGCCTCCTGCGAGCTCGGCGCCGCGACCCTCGGCGTGCCGTCGCTCCGCGAGCTGACGGTCGACGACCTGCCGCGCGCCCAGGAGCTCCTCGACGACGTCACCTACCGGCGCGTGAAGCACGTCGTGACCGAGGACGCCCGCGTGCTCGAGACCGTCCGCACCCTGCGCGAGCACGGTCCCCGGGCGATCGGCGATCTGCTCGACGCCGGCCACGTCTCACTCCGCGACGACTTCGAGATCTCGGTGCCCGAGCTCGACACCGCCGTCGAAGCGGCGCGCGGCGCCGGAGCGATCGGCGCCCGGATGACCGGCGGCGGCTTCGGCGGCTCCGCGATCGCCCTCACGCCGGTGGAGAAGGAGGAGGAGGTCCGCGCCGCGGTCCTCGCCGCCTTCGCCGAGAAGGGCTTCGCGACTCCGGAGCTCTTCCTGGTCACGGCCGCCGACGGCGCGGGCCGCGTGCTCTGACCCCTGCTCTCGTCGACGCCCCCTGCGATCTCGGATCGCAGGGGGCGTTCGTCGTCCAGTCGGCGCTACGGCGCCGGATCCGGCGGGACGACGGCGCGCGCCTCTCCCCCGGTGACCCGGACCAGCTCGGCGAAGCCCGTCGGGTAGACGGTGTGTGCGTGCCCGGCCGCCGCCCAGACCACGTCGGAGGCGGCGAGGGCCGTGTCGACCACGGTGCGCAGCGGCGCGGGATGGCCCACCGGCGCGATCCCGCCGATCGTCTGGCCCGTCGCGGACTTCACCTCCGCGGCCGGCGCCCGCGTGATCGATCCGCCCAGCTGCACGCCCAGCCAGGCGGTGTCGACGCGGTGGCCGCCGCTGGTCAGGACCAGCAGCGGCGCACCGTCGAGCAGGAACACGAGCGAGTTGGCGATCTGACCGACGTCGACGCCCAGCGCCTCGGCCGCCAGTGCGGCCGTCGACGCGGCCGAATCGAGCCAGCGCACGGTCGGGTGCACGCCGTGCCGGTCGAGGTCGGCGAGGACGCGGTCGACGGCCGGGTGGCTCCGTTCGCTCATGCCGCCGAGGCTAGCGCCCCGGCCGCGCTCACTTCTCGAACGTGGAGGCGTCGATCACGAAGCGGTAGCGGACGTCCGAGGCGAGGACGCGCTCGTAGGCCTCGTTGATCTGCGAGGCAGAGACGACCTCGACCTCGCTCGCGATGCCCTTCTCGGCGCAGAAGTCGAGCATCTCCTGGGTCTCGCGGATGCCGCCGATGCCCGAGCCCGCGAAGGAGCGACGGGCGCCGAAGAGCGTGAAGACGTGCAGCGGCAGCGCCTCGGCCGGAGCGCCCACGTTCACCATCGTGCCGTTGC
This sequence comes from Rathayibacter sp. AY1D5, assembly GCF_002932515.1. Classification (NCBI taxonomy): domain Bacteria; kingdom Bacillati; phylum Actinomycetota; class Actinomycetes; order Micrococcales; family Microbacteriaceae; genus Rathayibacter; species Rathayibacter sp. AY1D5. Next base: position 80,160 of record NZ_PSVU01000002.1, on the reverse strand, counting down.
GGCGCAGGAGCCCCAGGTAGGCGTCGAGGTCGAGGGGCGCGCTGACCGTGTTGACGATCAGGTCGAAGGTGTTCGCGAGATCGGTGAAGGTCGCCTCGTCGCGCGTCGCGTAGTAGTCGTCGGCGCCCAGACGGAGGCCGTCCTCCTTCTTGCTGAGGGTCTGCGAGAGCACGGTGACCTCGGCGCCCATCGCGTGCGCGAACTTGACGGCCATGTGGCCGAGCCCGCCGAGGCCGACGACGGCCACGCGCTTGCCGGGGCCCGCCTCCCAGTGCGAGAGCGGCGAGTAGGTCGTGATGCCCGCGCACAGCAGCGGGGCGGCTGCCTCGTAGGGGATCGACTCCGGGACGCGGAGCACGAAGTCCTCGACGACGACGACGTGCGTGGAGTAGCCACCCTGGGTGATGGTGCCGTCGCGGTCGACGGAGGCGTAGGTACCGGTGTTGCCCTTCAGGCAGTACTGCTCCTCGCCCGCGAGGCAGTTCTCGCACTCGCGGCAGGAGTTCACCATGCATCCCACGCCGACGCGGTCGCCGACGGAGTGCTTGGTGACCTCGGAGCCGACCTCGGCGACGACGCCGACGATCTCGTGGCCGACGGTCAGCGGGTACGCCACCGGACCCCAGTCGCCGCGGACGGTGTGGATGTCGGAGTGGCAGATGCCGGAGTAGGCGATCTCGATGAGCACGTCGTGCGGTCCGACGTCACGGCGCTCGATGGTGGTGGGGACGAGCGGCTCGGTCGCGGAGGGGGCGGCGTAGGCGGTGACGGTGAGCATGGGTTCTCCTCGTAGGGCGGGGCGCGCTCCGAGGACGTGTCCGACGGGGTGGGGGACGCGAGAGCGCCGGGCCACGCTACCGGCAGGCGACTGGACGTCGCCCCCGAGCGCGGTCCGGCGCGGGTCCTGTGGCGCGGGACCGGTTAGCGCAGGGCGCGCTCGGCCGCCGTCACCACGTTGTGGATGAGCATCGCGCGCGTCATCGGGCCGACTCCGCCGGGCACGGGCGAGAGCCAGCCCGCGACCTCCGCCACCTCCGGTGCGACGTCGCCCGTCAGCTTCGCGCGGCCCGTCTCCGGGTTCTCGACCCGCGTGATGCCCACGTCGAGCACAGCGGCGCCGGGCTTCACCCAGTCGGCGCGGATGAGCCCGGGCACGCCCACGGCGGCCACCACGATGTCGGCGCGGCGCACCTCCGCGGCGACATCGGCCGTGCGGGAGTGGGTGAGGGTCACGGTGGCGTCGAGGCCCTTCCGCGTGAGCAGGAGCCCGAGCGGACGGCCGACGGTGAGCCCGCGGCCCACGACGACGACGTGTCTGCCCGAGGTCGGGATGCCGTGGCGCTGCAGCATCTCGACGATCCCGTTCGGCGTGCAGGGCAGCGGGCTGTCCAGCTCGCCCTCGACGCCGAGCACCAGGCGGCCGAGGTTGGTGGGGTGCAGGCCGTCGGCGTCCTTGTCCGGATCCATGAGCTCGAGCATCGCGTTCTCGTCGATGCCCTTCGGCAGCGGGAGCTGGATGATGTACCCGGTCACGGCCTCCGAGTCGTTGAGCTGCCGGATGGCGGCGCGGATGTCGTCCGCCGACGCGGTCGCGGGGAGGTCCACGCGGATCGACTCGATCCCGACCTCCGCGCAGTCGCGGTGCTTGCCCGCGACGTACGAGCGGGAGGCGGGATCGTCCCCCACCAGCAGCGTGCCGAGCCCGGGCACGACGCCCCGCTCGCGCAGAGCGGCGACCCGCTCCGCGATCTCCGTCTTGACCGCCGTCGCCGTCGCGACGCCGTCGAGTACCTGTGCCGTCATCTCGGGCTCCTCGGTCGTGGCGCGGCGGAGGGGGGCGGTGCCCCGTCCTCCGCCGCGCGGGTGGTGCAGCGGATCGACTACAGCCCGGGGTAGAGCGGGAAGTCGTCGGTGAGGCGGGCGACACGGCCGCGCAGCGCCTCGAGGTCGGCCGAGGGCTTGAGCGCCTCGGCGATGACGTCGGCGACCTCGGTGAACTCCGTGTCGCCGAAGCCGCGGGTCGCGAGCGCCGGCGTGCCGATGCGCAGGCCCGAGGTGACCATCGGCGGGCGGGGGTCGAACGGCACGGCGTTGCGGTTGACCGTGATGCCGACCTCGTGGAGGCGGTCCTCGGCCTGCTTGCCGTCCAACGGCGAGTCGCGCAGGTCGGCGAGGACGAGGTGGACCTCCGTGCCGCCGGTCAGGACGTCGATGCCCTCGGCCTTCGAGTCGGCCGCCGTGAGGCGCTCGGCGAGGATCTGCGCGCCGCGGATGGTGCGTGCCTGGCGGTCGGCGAACTCGGGCTCGCCGGCGAGCTTGAACGCGGTCGCCTTCGCGGCGATCACGTGCATGAGCGGGCCGCCCTGCTGGCCGGGGAAGACGGCCGAGTTCAGCTTCTTGGCGTACTCCTGCTTCGCGAGGATGAGCCCCGAGCGCGGGCCGGCCAGCGTCTTGTGGACGGTGGTGGTCACGACGTCGGCGTAGGGCACCGGCGACGGGTGCAGCCCCGCCGCCACGAGGCCGGCGAAGTGGGCCATGTCGACCCAGAGCTTCGCGCCGACCTCGTCGGCGATGGCGCGGAACGCCTCGAAGTCGAGCTGACGGGGGTAGGCGGACCAGCCGGCGATGAGCACCTGCGGGCGGACCTCGAGGGCCTTCTCGCGGACCGCGTCCATGTCGATGCGGAAGGTCTGCGGGTCGACGCCGTACGCGGTCGCGTTGTAGAGCTTGCCCGAGAAGTTCAGCTTCATGCCGTGGGTCAGGTGGCCGCCGTGCGCGAGCTCGAGGCCGAGGATGGTGTCTCCGGGCTGCACGAGCGCGGCGAGCGCCGCGGCGTTGGCGGAGGCTCCGGAGTGCGGCTGGACGTTGGCGAACTCGGCGCCGAAGAGGGCCTTGGCGCGGTCGATCGCGAGCTGCTCGGCGATGTCGACGTACTCGCAGCCGCCGTAGTAGCGGCGGCCGGGGTAGCCCTCGGCGTACTTGTTGGTCAGGACGGAGCCCTGCGACTCGAGGATCGCGCGCGGCACGAAGTTCTCGCTCGCGATCATCTCGAGGTAGCCGCGCTGGCGGTCGAGCTCCTGCTGGAGCACGGCGGCGATCTCGGGGTCGACCACCGACACGGGCTGGTCGAACGAGGCGGCGACGCCGGGGCTGGCGGGGGAAGAGGACACGGACGCTCCTTGGCTGGGAAACGGAAGGGGCCCGGCAGGTCGCTGCGGCGCGACACGGCTCGTTCGGGCGACCCGATCTACGGTATCCGTTCCAGCCCAGGCGTGCGGCGGGAAAAGTGTCCGGGGCGCTGCCCCGGAGGAGGTGCCGCTCCCTGATGGTCACCCATCCGAACGCCAGTCGCGGCGGGCTCACTCTAGCAAGCGGGCCGGGTGGCGCGGGAGTCGCGCCAGTCGGGGGCGGGCACGCGCGATCGTGCGACGATCCCTCGGGCGGTCCCGGCGCGGGACCGGGAGGGAGGGCATCGCCGTGGGTCCTCGACGCCGCTCCGAGCGCGTCGACGGCCGCAGCGACGAGGAGCTCGTCGCGCTGGTCCGGGAGGGCCGCACCGACGCCGTCTCCGAGCTCTGGCGCCGCCACTCCTCGGCCGGGCGCACCGTGGCCCGGGCGTGGGCGAGCAGCTCCGACCCCGACGACCTGGTCTCGGAGGCGTTCCTCCGCGTCCTGCGGGCGATCGAGCGCGGCGGCGGACCCGAGGGCGCCTTCCGCCCCTACTTCTTCACCGCCGTCCGCAACGTCGCGGGGTCCTGGGCCCGGCGGGACCGGCACGAGCGGCCGTTCGACGAGGCCGACCGCGCCCTCCCCTCTGCCGGCCCCGATCCCGAGGCGCGCGCCCTCGCCGCCCTCGAGCGCGACCTGGGCGCGCGCGCGTTCCGGGCGCTGCCGCCGCGCTGGCAGGAGGTGCTCTGGTACACGGAGGTGGAGGGCCTGTCCCCCGCCGCCGCCGCGCCGCTGATGGGCCTGCGGCCGAATGCGGTCGCAGCGCTCGGGGTGCGGGCGCGGGAGGGGCTGCGATCCGCGTGGATCCGGGAGCACGTGACGGACGCCTCGGCGACGGGCGAGTGCGAGTGGGTGCTCGAGCGGGCGGGGACGTACGCGCGAGGACGCGTCCCCGTCCGGGACAGGCACCGCATCGACCGGCACCTGGACGGGTGCCTCTCCTGCCGGGAGGCGCTGGCGGAGGCCGAGAGCACTGCGCGCCGCCTCGCGTCGGTGCTGCTGCCGCTGACCGCCGGGGTGAGCGGCGCAGCCGCCTGGGCGGCGGGCGGGGGCTCCGGCGCGGCCTCCGGTCCGCTGCCGAGCGCGGTCCGGGCGTCGAGCGCGGTCCGCGCATCGGCGGTCCGAGCGTCGAGAGCGGGCAGCGGAACAGGAGTGGTCGTCGCCGCGTCCGCTGCGGCGGCACTCGCGGTCACGGGAGTCGTCGGCGCGGTGGTGCTGCTGTCCGGGAACGGGGGCGGCGCGCTCGTGGCGGCGGAGGACGCCTCCGCGCGGGTGGACGAGCGCGCAACGGCCGAGGCGGCTGCGCCGGCGTCGAGCGGAGGAGCGACGGCGAGCGCCGACCGACCGGAGACGGACCCGGAGGACCAGGAGGCCGCGGACCGCGCGAGTGCAGGAGCGGACGGCGATCCGGCGGGGCGGTCCAGCGGTTCCGGCGCCGCTCCGAGGAGCACGGTGCCGGCCGTGGCCGGACGGGCTGCGTCGGACGATGCCGGAGCGACGCGCGCGACCCCCGGGAGGACGGGACGTCCGCCGCAGCGGGAGCCGTCCTCCGATCCCGTCGGCGCACCGGCGTCGAGAGGGATCGAGGCGACCGCCTCCCCGACTCCTGCCGCCGAGCCCGCCCCGTCCCGCCCCGCCGTGACCGGCAGCGCGGCACCGGCGCCCAAGCCCGCCGTCCCCGAGGCTCCGGCCCCCTCCGGGCCGCCGGGGGCCACGACCGGGGGCTCCGCGCCGGGCCCGATCGGCAACGGCCCGGCCCTGCCCTCCGTTCCGGTCCCGACCCCCGCACCCAGCACTCCGGTTCCTGTTCCTCTTCCTGTTCCTGTTCCGACCGTGACTCCCCCACCGGACACTCCGGCTCCGGCAGGGACGCACGTACCGAGCACTCCGGCGCCGGTCCCGACAGAGGCGCCGAGCACCTCCGCTCCGGTCTCGACTCCCGCACCGGTCACGACCCCTACTCCGGCCGCACCTCCCGCTCCGGCCGCACCGACCCTCGCGCTCGACACCGACGGCCGGCTGCTGCCCGATGCCCGGGGCACCGCCACGCCCGGCGCCGAGGTGCTCCTCGAGGACGCCTCCGACGGACGCCGCGTGGGCTCCGCCACCGCCGACGCCGACGGCTCCTGGACCGCGCCGGCGCTCCCCCTCCCCGCGGGCAGGACCACGGTGCTGGCGCGCACCGCTGCAGGAGTCAGCGCCCCCGAGACGGTCGACCTGCGCGCTCCGGTGCTCCTCGCCCGGGCCGCGTCGAGCGGGGGCGCGGTCGGCGTGCTCGTGCTCGCCGATCCCGACGCGGACGGCCTCGACCTCCTGGTCGACGGCGAGCAGGTGCGATCCCTCGCTCCCGGAGCCCCCGTCCTCGCCGCGACCCTGGAGGTCGGTCCTGGGAGGCACACGATCGGCGTCCGCTACTCCTCCCCGGACGGGCGGACGGGACCCGTCGCCGTCGTGTCCGTCGACGCGGGCTGAGGCGCGCGGACCGCCCCGTGCCCCACCGTTATCCTGGGCGGATGCAGCCCGAACCCGCCGCGTCCGCGACTCCCCGGCCCGCCCCCGCGAGCACCCGTCCGACGGGCAGCGACGCCGCGTGGTCCGGCGCCCGGCCCGCGGGAAACCACTGGACCCTGACCTTCGCCTGCCCCGACCAGCCGGGCATCGTGCACGCCGTGTCCGGTGCCGTCGTCCAGGCCCGCGGCAACATCACCGAGAGCCAGCAGTTCTCGAGCGCCGACACCGGCCGCTTCTTCATGCGCCTGCAGGTGGAGTCGCCGATCAGCCGCGAGGAGTTCGCCGCCGCCCTGCTGCCGATCACCGAGCACTACGGGATGACCTGGCGCCTCGACGTCGTCGGCCGGCCGCTGCGCACCCTCGTCCTCGCCTCCACGGCCGCGCACTGCGTCAACGACCTGCTCTTCCGCCAGCGCGCCGGGCAGCTCGCGGTGGACATCCCGATGATCCTGTCCAACCACGGCAGCCTGCGCGACCTCGCCGAGTTCTACGGCGTGCCCTTCGAGTCGCGACCCGTGGTCTCGCCGGAGTCGAAGCGCGGGTTCGAGGAGCGCGTGCTGGAGGTCGTCGAGGAGCACGACGTCGAGCTCGTGGTCCTGGCGCGCTACATGCAGATCCTCTCCCCCGAGCTCTGCGCGCGACTGGCCGGCCGCGCCATCAACATCCACCACTCGTTCCTGCCGGGCTTCAAGGGCGCGAACCCCTACAAGCAGGCGCACGCCCGCGGCGTCAAGCTGATCGGGGCGACCGCGCACTTCGTGACCAGCGACCTCGACGAGGGGCCGATCATCGAGCAGAACGTGGTGCGCGTGGACCACTCGCACTCGGTCGCCCAGCTCGTGGCGATCGGGCAGGACGAGGAGAGCCGCACGCTCACGCAGGCGGTCAAGTGGTTCGCGGAGGACCGGGTGCTCCTCGACGGGGCCCGCACCATCATCTTCCGCTGACCTCCGGCGGCTAGCATGGTCGGCGTGAATCGAGCAGGAGCGGACACCGCGGGCACCGACATCAGGATCGGCCCGAACGCGATCCTCCGGTTCCTCCTGGAGCTCGTCGCGCTGGCGACCTTCGCCCTCTGGGGCTTCGCGTCGTGGGACCTCCCGTGGAACATCGTCCTCGGCATCGGCGCTCCGGTGGTCGCCGCGCTGATCTGGGCGCTCTTCCTGTCGCCGCGCGCGGTCCTCGCGATCGACGTCTACGGCCGCTCGCTGATCGAGCTGCTCGTGATGGGCGCCGCCGCACTGGCGTGGCTGGACCTCGGCCAGCCGGTCGTCGCGATCGTCTTCGGCGTCCTCGCCGTCGTCTCCGGCGTCATCGCGGGTCGCCGCTCCCTCTGATCCGGACGGCGGCCGCTCAGGCCGAGGGGGCGCTCGCTCGGAGCCGTCCACCGCTGTCCCTGAGCGGGCACCGCTGTCCAAGAGCGGCCACCGCTGTTCCCGAGGGTGCACCGTGGTCCCCGTGCGCTCGCCGCCGCTCGGAGCGGGACCGAACGCGTCGTCCCGGCTCGCAGCGGCAGGTCGCCACCGCGCTCTCCCGTCGATGCACCTCCGGGGATGCGCCACCGCAGCGGGACCCCGGGCCGATCGCGCCGCCCGGCCCCCAGTCGAAGGTGCTCCGCCCCGCCTGATCGTCGATCTCTCCCCGACCCGCTCCCGCCTCCCCTCTCGAGTCGTTCCCCCACGCAGCCCGGCCGATCCTGCTCCCTGCCCGCACCACGAGCCGCACCGTTTCCGCCTCCCCCGACCGGGACGGCGAACGGCCGCCCCCGCCGCTCCGGGAGGAGCAGGGGGACGGCCGTTCGCGGCGGTCGCGGAGGACTACTCCGCGGCGCCCGCCTCACGCTGCGCCAGGGCGCGGCGTCGGAGGCCGGTGATCACAGCACCTGCACCGAGGAGGGCGAGGGCGGCGGCTCCGAGGAGACCGCCGTCGAAGCCCGTCGACGGGAGGCCGCCGGCGCCGTGGCCGGGCGCGCCCGGTCCGGCGGTCGGCGTGGAGGTGGGCTCCCCCGGTCCGGCGGTGGGGCCGGCCGTCGGCGTCGCGGTCGGCTCCGGGGTGCCCGTGGGCTCCGGAGTCGCGGTCGGCGTCGGGGTGGGGGTGACCGCCTCGGTGACGTCGACGCTCACGAGCGTCGCGAGTCCCGAGTCGGTGTAGGCGACACGGCCGAGGTAGCGGGCCGGGCCCGCCAGGTTCGACCAGGAGACCGCGTACGCGATCGGCTCGCCCTGCACGGCGTCGACCACGGCGGGGTCGGTGCTCAGCGAGCCGAGACCGTTCTCCGGAGTGATGACGAAGCTGCGGAAGTCGAACGTGACGGTCGAGGATCCCGGAGCGGTCGAGTAGACATCGGCCTGGACCGTGTACTCGCCCGGAGCGGGGTCGGCGATGTCGACGCGCTCGTCGGCCGAGCCGGTCGCCGAGGTGAAGACCTTGTCGGTGCTCTCGCTGGTGACGGTGAGGTCGAGGTCGGCCGCGTCGTCGAGCGAGTCGAGGTCGAAGCGGGCGAACTCGGCGCCCTCCGGCACGACGACGGTGGTCGTCAGCGACTTCCCCGTGGGGAGCGTCGCCGAGTGGCCGTCAGCGGCGGTGGCGTCCTCGGCGAGGACACCCTCGGCGAGACCGCTCGCGGTGAGCGGCAGCGCGCCGGTGATGCCGGGCGTGACCGTCACCGTGCCGGTGCCGGTCGAGCCGGTGCCGGAGACCTCGTAGGGCGCGTCCAGCAGGACGGGGCGCACCGCGATCGGGCTGCGGACGTCGTGCTCCGCGCTCGCCCAGGTCAGGTAGCCGGTGGCGAACTGGTTGAGCGCCGCCGAGCCGGTGGTGAAGGAGACCGTGTACTCCGCCGTCTGGCCCGCACCCGTGAAGGAGAGGGTCGAGGGCGAGACGACGGTGTCGATCCCGGCGAGGCCGTCGACCGAGGCGGTGTAGGTGCCCGCGCCGGTCGAGGTGACCGTGCGAGTCACGGTCTGCGTGCCCGCGAGGGCGCCGATCGCGATCGAGGCCTGGTTGAGGTCGGACGGGTCGATCGCGGCGATCGGGTCGATCACCGGGTTCGAGGTGAAGACGTAGCCCGCACCCTTGAGGAACGCGATCCAGTCCTCCGTGCCGCTCTCGTAGAGCAGCCCGGGGTCGAGGAACGCGGCCGGGTCGACGTGTCCGGCGCCCTGGGCGAAGACGTCCTCGGACGCGGCGCCCGACTGGTCGACGCTGTCGTAGGCGGAGGTCATCATGGCCGACTTCACCGCGGACGGCGAGGCCTTCGGGGTCGCGCCGAGGATCAGCGCGCCGAGGCCCGCCACGTGCGGCGACGACATCGAGGTGCCGGACTCGAACGCGAAGGCGGGGTCGTCGCCCTCGGCGTTGAAGCTGTCGGCGAGGATCGCGACGCCGGGCGCCGTGAGGTCGGGCTTCAGCACGTCGGCGCCGTCCGCCTCAGCGGGTCCGCGCGACGAGAAGCCGGCGACCTGCGGGACGGGGATGGAGGCTCCGGACGAGTTGCCCTCGGAGAGGGTCACGGTCGCACCGGCGGTGCCGGCGTAGGTCGTGATCGCCTGGTAGGCCTGCGAGTCGATCTGGATGCTCGGGACCGAGTGGTCGTCGACGTGCAGGGCGTTCGGGGTCGGGTTGAGGAGCAGCATGCCGATGCCGCCGGCCCGCTCGACCTCGGCCGACTTGGAGACGCGCGCGGTGACGCCCGCGGTGCAGGCGACGATCGTGCCCTTCACCTTGTCGGGGTCGAGGGTGCCGGTCTCGCAGATGGCGGGGTTCTCGGCACCCGAGCGGACGACGTCGGCGCTGTTCACCAGCGGTCCGGTGACGTCCTCGTGGACCGAGATGGATCCTCCGACGAACTTCTGGCCGTCGCCGAGAGCGGCGGTCGCGGTGTAGGTCGGGATGGAGGACGCGGCCACCGTGGTGTACCAGGGCGACGCGTGGTCGAGCGTGGAGGCGCCCGCACCCGAGTTGCCGGCCGAGGCCGCGACGAAGACGCCGGCGGCGGCGGCGTTGAGGAACGCCTCGTCGATCGCGGTCAGGGTCGAGGTGGCCGAGCCGCCGCCGATCGAGAAGTTGATGACGTCGACACCGTCCTTGGTCGCGGCGTCGATGGCCGCGAGGATGCCCGCTCCGGAGCAGAAGTCGTCGTCGTCGGTGCCCTCGTCGGGTCCGTTCCAGCAGACCTTGTACGCGGCGACCTTGGCGGCCGGGGCGACTCCGGAGATCTTCCCGTAGTCGTAGCCGTCGACGCTCGCCTCGACGCCGTTGTTGCCGGCTGCCGTGCTCGCGGTGTGCGAGCCGTGTCCGTCGGCGTCGCGCGGGGAGCGGTACTCGGGGTTGTCCGTCGAGCCGACCTCCTCGTCCGCGAGGAACCAGCGTGCGCCGATGAGCTTCTGGTTGCACTCGTCGCCGTCCCACTGCTCGGAGGCGGGGAGCCCCGGCGAGCAGGAGCCGACGAAGGTGCCGCCGTCCGACTTCACGAAGGAGGTGGTGGTGCCGTCCGTGTAGGGGGCCGCTCCGGGCGAGGTCGCCAGGGGCGCGCCCGCGAAGGAGGGGTTCTCGGGCGCGATGCCGGAGTCGATGACGCCGACGACGACGCCCTCGCCCGCCTTGTCGATGCCGCCCAGCTTCTGCCAGACGCCGTTCTCGCCCTCGAGGCCGAGGAAGTCGGTGGAGCGCTGCTGTCCGGTGTCGGGCACCGGGGTGCCGGCGGCGGCCGCGGCGAGCGGCGAGGCCTGCGCGGCGCGGTCGACCTTCAGGTTCTCGACCTTGCGGACCTGGGCGACGTCGCGGCGGCTCGCGAGCTCGCCCGCCTGCTCGCCCGAGAGGGTCGCGGAGAAGCCGTTGAGGGCGACGGTGTAGTGGTAGCCGATGGCGGCGTCGACCGCGGAGGCGACGTCCTCCTGGCGCTGCTCGAGGTGGGCGGAGTAGTCCTCCACCGGAGCCGAGGCGGCCTGCAGCTGCGCACCGTCGACGGGCGCGGTGCGGGCGAAGCGGGCATCGCTGCCCTGGTAGGTGGCCGCGGAGGGCTCGACGAGGGTGACGACGTAGTCGCCGTCGTCGAAGCTCTGGCCGACGGAGAGCCCGCCGACGAGCGAGGCACTGCCGGCGAGAGGGGCGGCACTGGCGCCGGTGGTGGCGAAGGCCGCGGTCGCGGCGACTCCGAGGACGGCGAGGCCCGCGAGGATGCGCCTCTCAGCGCGGCGGACGGGTGGTCGGTGGGACAGGTGGATCGGCAATCGATGTCCTTACTCACATTCGCTGGGAACCGGATCGGTTTCCACACAGAAACGACCCTACGAACTCGATTGCCCAGCTTTGTTACGAACAGGTAACGAAGTTGACGCTGAAGGGGGCCGATCCGTTGGCACTCCCCCTCCCCGAGTGCTAAATTACTCGCGTTGAGCCGGGTCGGCTCAACTCTTGGAACTCTTCGTTGCACGACTGAATGGAGTGATCTCATGGCTGTCACCTACGACCCCGTCCGCGAGCTGGACCGCCTCGCCACCGCCCTCCTCGGCTCCGGTCAGGGGCCCCGCCGGATGCCGATCGACCTGTACCGGGACGGCGACCACTACGTACTCACCGCCGACCTCCCCGGCATCGACCCGGGGTCCGTCGACGTCGACGTGGACGGGCAGCTCCTCACCATCCGCGCCCAGCGCACCGTCGCGAGCGGCGACGACGTCACCTGGATCACCCGGGAGCGCCAGTCGGCGACCTTCGTCCGCCAGCTGAGCCTCGGCCAGGGCGTCGACACCGAGCGCATCGCCGCGTCCTACGACAACGGTGTGCTCTCGGTGACCATCCCGGTCAGCGAGAAGGCGCGTCCCCGCCGCATCGAGGTCGTCTCGACCGCCCGCCCCGAGCAGGTGCGGATCGGCGAGGCTGCCGCCGAATAGGACGACGAGCGAGGGCCCGTCCGCGATCGTGCGGGCGGGCCCTCCGCCTGTCCGCACGCCCTACGCTGGCCGGATGCGCGCCTCCTCCTCCGACACCGCTGTCGGCGTCCTGCTCCCCCGCGATCTCCCCGCCTCCGAGGTGCTCGGCTACGCCCGCCGCGCCGAGGAGCTCGGCTTCGACGAGCTCTGGGTGGTCGAGGACCTCGGCTTCCGCGGCGGCATCGCCCAGGCCGGCGCGGTGCTCGCCGCCACCGAGCGGATCGTCGTCGGCATCGGCATCCTGCCCGCCGCCGTCCGCACGGCGGCCTTCACCGCGATGGAGCTCGGCACTCTCGCCGAACTGTTCCCCGGCCGCGTCCACGCCGGCATCGGGCACGGGATGCCGCACTGGATGCGCGGCCTCGGCGTCTGGCCGCGCAGCCCGCTCACCCTGCTCGAGGAGCAGTTCGACGCGATCCGCTCGCTGCTCTCCGGCGAGCGCACCCACCGCTCCGGCCGCTACGTGCACGTGGACGGCCTCGTCCTGGAGTCGCCGCCCTCCGTCGTGCCGCCGCTGCTGGCCGGCGTCCGCGGACCGAGGTCGCTGGCGCTCGCGGGCCGGATCGCCGACGGGGTCGTCCTGGCCGAGCCCGTCACTCCGGAGTACCTCGCGGCGGCCCGCGGCCACCTCGGCGGCACCGGGCGGATCGTCGCCTACAACGTGGCCGCCGTGGACGACGACGCGGCCGCCGCGCGCGACGCGGTCCGGCCGGGACTCGAGTGGATCGGCGAGCCGGACTGGGCGCCGCACATCGAGCCGCTCCCCTTCGCCGAGGACTTCGCCCGCCTGCGGGCCGAGAGCGCCGACCGCGCCGCCTTCGTCCGCGACCTGCCCGACGTCTGGGTCGACCAGCTGGCCGTCGTGGGCACTCCCGAGGACGCTCGTCGCCGCATCGGCCTGCTGCACGAGGCCGGTGCGTCGAGCGTCGTGCTGATGCCGTCGGGGCCCGATCCGCTCCACGCGATGGAGGACCTCGCCCGGGCGCTCTGAGGCGCTCGGCCCGGGCGCGTCCCACCGAGCCCTCAGACGCGTCCGGCCCGCAGGATCCGAGGATCGTGCGGGCCGGACGCGTCTGCTGAAGCCGGAGATCAGGCCGACATGCGGGCCTTCAGGTTCTCGTCGAGGGTCGCGAGGAACTCCTCGGTCGTCTGCCAGCCCTGCTCGGGGCCGACGAGCAGGGCGAGGTCCTTCGTCATCTTCCCGGACTCGACCGTCTTGATGACCACGTCCTCCAGCGTGAGCGAGAAGTCGATGAGCTCCTGGTTGCCGTCGAGCTTGCCGCGGTGCGCGAGGCCGCGCGTCCAGGCGTAGATCGAGGCGATCGGGTTCGTCGAGGTGGGCTTGCCGGCCTGGTGCTGGCGGTAGTGGCGCGTGACGGTGCCGTGCGCCGCCTCCGCCTCGACGACGCTGCCGTCGGGCGTGGAGAGCACGGAGGTCATCAGGCCCAGCGAGCCGAAGCCCTGCGCGACGGTGTCGGACTGGACGTCGCCGTCGTAGTTCTTGCAGGCCCAGACGTAGCCGCCCTCCCACTTCATGGCCGAGGCGACCATGTCGTCGATGAGGCGGTGCTCGTAGGTGAGGCCCGCGGCGTCGAAGCGCTCCTTGAACTCGGTCTCGAAGATCTCCTCGAAGATGTCCTTGAAGCGGCCGTCGTAGGCCTTGAGGATCGTGTTCTTGGTGGAGAGGTAGACCGGGTAGTTGCGCGAGAGGCCGTAGTTCAGCGACGAGCGGGCGAAGTCGCGGATCGACGCGTCCTGGTTGTACTGGACCTGCGCGATGCCGTCGTCGGGGGCCTTGTAGACCTCGAACCTCATCGGCTCGGAGCCGTCCTCGGGCGTGAACTCGACGGTCAGCGTGCCCTTGCCCTTGAAGACGAAGTCGGTGGCGCGGTACTGGTCGCCGAACGCGTGGCGGCCGATGATGATCGGCTTGTTCCAGCCGGGGACCAGGCGCGGGATGTTCGAGATGATGATGGGCTCGCGGAAGATCACTCCGCCGAGGATGTTGCGGATCGTGCCGTTGGGCGACTTCCACATCTTCTTGAGGCCGAACTCCTCGACGCGGGCCTCGTCGGGGGTGATGGTCGCGCACTTCACGCCGACGCCGTGCTTCTGGATGGCGTGCGCCGCGTCGATCGTGACCTGGTCGTCCGTCTCGTCGCGGTACTCGATGCCGAGGTCGTAGTACTCGAGGTTCACGTCGAGGTACGGGTGGATGAGGGTGTCCTTGATCTTCTGCCAGATGATGCGCGTCATCTCGTCGCCGTCGAGCTCGACGACCGTTCCCTCAACCTTGATCTTGGACATTGCTCTCCCATGGTGTCGATGACCCCGCACCTGTGCGGGACGGGCGGCTCTGCACCGCTCCGGATGGCCTCCGCCAGCCTACCCGAGGCCCGAACTGTCTCGATGTCGAGACAGTTCTCGATCGTCCGCGCCGGGGCCGGTGCACGTCGCCCGACAGGAGGATGCCCGCCGTCCTGCGCCGCCGGTACAGTGACGGCATGAGTGACCTCCGCCTGGAAGAGCTGTCCGCCTCGAACATCTCCGCCGTGAACGGTCTGAGCCTCAAACCCGGCCAGGAGCAGTTCATCGCGCCGGTCTCCTACTCCGCCGCCGCCGCGGTGATCGACCCGGGCGCCTCCTGGCAGCGGGCCGTGATGGACGGCGACGAGCTGGTCGGCTTCATCCACGCGCACTTCGACCCGGAGGCGGCGGAGGAGTTCCGCAGCTGCATCTGGCGCATCAACATCGACGCGGCGAAGCAGGGCCGCGGCGTGGGCACCTTCGCCGTCCGCGCCACCGCCGACGAGGCCCGCGCCCGCGGCTTCGACACCCTCACGGTGATCTGGGAGTCCGGCGAGGACGGCCCGGAGCAGTTCTTCCGCTGGATCGGCTTCGAGGTCGTCGGCGAGACGCAGTACGGCGAGAACATCGGGGCGCTGACGCTCTGAGCGCGGCGCCGGAGGCAGCGGAGCCGGCCGACTTCGTCTCCGCCGTCCTCGAGGTGGTCGCCTCGATCCCGCCCGGACGCGTGATGGCCTACGGCGAGATCGCCGCGGTCCTCGGCACGCGTGCGGCACGCGCGGTCGGCACGGTGATGGCCCGCTACGGCTCCGACACCGCCTGGTGGCGCGTCGTCCGCGCGGGAGGAGCGCCCCCGGTCGGCCACGAGGAGCGCGCCCGCCGGGAGTACGAGCGCGAGGGCACGCCCCTCGTCGTCACGCCGGGCGGCTGGCGCGTCGACGTGCGCAGCGCACGCTGGCGCCCCTGAGCCGGGATCGGCTCAAGTGCGTTAGTCGCGAGCGGCAGCCGCTCAGACGAGCGAGTCCCGCCAGGCCGCGTGCAGGGTGGCGAAGCGGCCCTCGCCGGCGATGAGCGCCTCCGGGGTGCCGTCCTCGACGATGCGGCCGTGCTCCATCACCAGCACCCGGTCGGCGATCGCGACCGTCGAGAGGCGGTGCGCGATGATGACCGCCGTGCGGTCCGCCAGGAGCGTCTGCAGGCCCTGCTGCACCAGGCGCTCGCTCGGGATGTCGAGGGAGGAGGTCGCCTCGTCCAGGATCAGCACCGCCGGGTCGGCCAGGAACGCGCGGGCGAACGAGATCAGCTGGCGCTGACCGGCCGAGACGCGGCCGCCGCGCTTGTTCACGTCGGTGTCGTAGCCGTCCGGCAGCGCCTGGATGAACTCGTGCGCGCCGACCGCCTGCGCGGCCCGGACGATCTCGTCGTAGGACGCGGTCGGCCGCCCGATCGCGATGTTGTCGGCGACGGATCCGGAGAAGAGGTACGCCTCCTGGGTGACCATCACGATCGCGCGCCGCAGGTCCCTCGGGTGCAGCTGCCGCAGGTCCACGCCGTCGAGGGTCACCACGCCGTCGCTCGGGTCGTAGAAGCGCGAGATCAGCTTGGCGAGCGTCGTCTTGCCGGCGCCCGTGGACCCGACGAGGGCGATGGTCTGCCCTGCGGGGATGTCGAGGTCGAAGCGCGGCAGCACCTCGCGGTCGGCGGTGTAGGCGAAGCGGACGCCCTCGAAGCCGAGGCGGCCCCGCGCCTGGCGCAGGTCGACCGGGCGGGCCGGATCCGGGACGCTCGGCTCCTCGGCCAGCACGCCCGAGATCTTCTCGAGCGCGGCGGCCGCCGACTGGTAGGAGTTGTAGAACATCGCCATCTCCTGCACCGGGTCGAAGAAGCGCCGGGTGTAGAGCAGGACCGCCAGCAGCGCGCCGATCTCGAGCCCGCCGTCGAGCACGCGGACGCCGCCGATGAACAGCACCACGGCGACGGTGACGTTGCCGATCAGCACGAGCCCGGGGTCGAAGGTGCCGAACACCCCGAAGACGCGCTTGTAGGCGAGCCGGTACTGCTCGACGACCCCGCCGAACACCGACTCGTTGCGCTTCTGCGTGCGGAAGGTCTGCACGGCGCGGATGCCGGTCATCGACTCCACGAACTGCACGATGAGCCGCGACGAGGCGACGCGGGTGCCGCGGAACAGCGCCTGCGACCGCTTCTGGAACCAGCGGGTGAGCAGCGCGAGCGGCACCAGGGCGCAGGCGAGCACGATGCCGCTCACGCCGTCCAGGGAGACGAGGGCGATCGCGACGAAGCCCATGTAGAGCGCACCCTGCACCAGCTGGTTGATGCCGGAGTCGAGCAGCTCGCGGATGGAGTCGAGGTCGCTGGTCTGGCGCGAGATGATCCGGCCGGAGGTGTAGTTCTCGTGGAACTCCAGGCTCAGCTTCTGGGTGTGCAGGAAGACCCGCTTGCGCAGGTCGATCAGGATCGCCTGGCTCACCCGCGCGGAGAGCACGGTGTACCAGGCGACCAGGAGCGCGCCGACGAGTCCGGTGAGGATGTAGGCGCCGACCGTGACCGCCAGCGGGACCGCGTTCCCCGCGAGGACCGCGGGCAGGCCGTTGTCGATGCCCGCCGCGATCAGCGCCGGTCCCGCGACCTGGGCAGCGGTCGCGACGACGACCACGACCGCGGTGAGCACCAGCCGCAGCCGGAGCGGCCGCAGCAGGGAGCCGAGCAGCCGCAGCGAGCGCCGGCGCAGAGCCGCCGACTCCGCTCTGCTGAGGTCGTCGCGCTCCTCGGAGGAACCGAGCGTGCTCATGATCGCGTCTCCTGGTGGGTCGTCGTGGGGCGGGAGCCGATGCGCTCGGTCCCGGCGGGCCGGGTCAGCTCGTCCTCCTCGAGGCTCGAGATGACGAAGCGGTAGTGCGGGCTGCTCGCGAGCAGCTCGCTGTGGGTGCCGACCGCGGTGATGCGGCCCTCCTCCATCAGTGCCACGCGATCGGCGAGCGCCACCGTCGAGGGGCGGTGGGCGACGATGATCGCCGTGGTGTCGCCGAGCACGCGGCGCAGCCCCGCCTCGACGCGCGCCTCCGTGTCGACGTCGAGCGCCGAGAGCGGGTCGTCGAGGACGAGCACCGCCGGACGCGCGGCCACCGCGCGGGCGAGGGCCAGGCGCTGGCGCTGGCCGCCGGAGAGGCTCATCCCCTCCTCGCCCACCTTCGTGTCCAGGCCCTCGGGAAGGCGGTGGACGAAGTCGGCCTGCGCGATCTCGAGGGCCTCGAGCAGCTCCTCCTCGGTCGCGTCGGGTCGGCCGAGGAGGACGTTCTCGCGCACGCTGGTGGAGAAGAGCGTCGCGTCCTCGAACGCCATGCCGATGTGCGTGCGCAGCTCGTCGCGGCGGAGCCGGCGGATGTCGACGCCGTCGAGCTCGATGGCTCCGCCGGTCACGTCGTAGAGGCGCGGGAGCAGCGCGGTGAGCGTCGTCTTCCCGGAGCCGGTGATGCCGACCAGTGCCATCGTCTCGCCCGGCTCGACCTCGAGGTCGACGCCGTCGAGGAGGTCGCGGTAGCGCTCGGGGGCGTCCTGGTAGCGGAAGTGGACGTCGCGGAAGCGCACCCGACCGCGCGGCTCGAGGATCGTCTCGGGGTCCTCCGGGTCGGTGATGGTGTTCCGGCTGTCCATCACCTCGAAGTAGCGGTCGACCGCCGTGCGGGTGTCGAAGGTCATCGAGAGGAGGAAGCCGATCGACTCCACCGGCCAGCGCAGCACGGTCGCGGTGGCGAAGAAGGCGAACAGCTCGCCGACGCTCAGCTGGCCGGCCGCGGCGAGCCAGACCCCGCCGAGCAGGCAGAGCGCGAACGCGATGTCCGGCACCAGCAGCAGGACGAACCAGATCCCGGCGATGGCGCGGGCCTTGTCGATCTCGGTGCCGCGGAGCTTCTCGGCCTGGCCGGCGAAGTTCTCCAGCGCGTGCTGGTGGCGGCCGAAGGCCTTGAGGACGCGGATGCCGTGCACCGACTGCTCGACGGTCGTGGCGAGGTCGCCCGCCTGGTCCTGGCTGCGGCGCGCGATGCTCGAGTAGCGCTTCTCGAACGCGAACCCGTAGATCCAGACCGGGATCGAGCACACGACGAAGAGCACGCCGAGGATCGGGTTCCAGTAGACGAGGACGCCGAAGCCGACGACGATCGTCAGCGCGTTGACCACGAGCAGGACGAAGCCGAAGGCGATCCAGCGGCGGATGAGGCTGAGGTCGCTCATCGCCCGCGACAGGAGCTGCCCGCTCTGCCAGCGGTCGTGGAACGAGACGGGGAGGTCCTGCAGGCGGCTGTAGAGCGCCGAGCGCATGCGCGCCTCGATCCGCGTGCTGGGGGTGAGGACCATCCGGCGGCGCAGCGCGATGGCACCGGCCTCGACGACGCCGAGCACGAGGATGACGGCGACCGGGCCGATCAGCGTCCCGAGGTCGCCGGAGCCGGCGGAGGCCGCTCCGTCCCCCAGCGGCCCGTCGACGAGCTGCTGCAGGACGATCGGGATGACCAGCGACACCAGGCTCGCCACGAGCGCGACCGCGATGCCGCCTACCAGCCGGGGCAGGGAGTCGCCGACGAAGGGGACGAGGCGCAGCAGGGTCTGCAGCGTGCTCGGGCGCTTCTGCGCGGGGGCGCCGGGAGACGGGAGGGCGGGAGCGGACACGGCGGAGGGCTTTCGCGACGAGGGCGGGGCCTCCCCTGCCGGGTGGGCGGGGAGGCGGGAGGTGCCACCGGGCCGGAGAGCTCCGGGCAGCCTTGAAGGCTATACCCCGGCTATACGCCCCGTCCAGCGGCCGCCGCGATCCGGCGGTTCCCCCCGCCTCCGCCGTCAGCGGACGCGGACCGAGAGGCAGGTGACGCAGCCCTCGAGCTTCTCGAACTCCGAGACGTCCACGGTGAGGACGCGGTAGCCCAGGCTCCGCAGCAGCTCGGCGCTCCGGGGAGCGGAGGCGGCCATCAGGAGTGTGTCGTCGTCGAGGACGACCACGTGGGCGCCCGGCTCCTCGGGCATCGGCAGGAAGGAGGGGAACAGGCGCGGCTCGTCGACGACCGGCTCCCAGCCGATGACCGTGCCGTCGGGCAGCGCGGTCACGGCGCTCTTGAGGTGCAGCACCTTCGTCAGCGGGACCGCGACGACGTCGTACCCGCGGGGGCGGAGGATCGCGCGCAGCTGGGCGACCCCCGCCGCGTCGGTCCGGCCTCCGCGGCCGACGTAGACCGTCGATCCCACCTTGAGGACGTCGCCGCCGTCGAGCGTGCCCGGCTCCTCGATGCGGTCGACCGTCAGGCCGAGGGCGCGGACGGCCTCCTCGGCGCCCGCCGTCTCTCCACGGCGGGACTCCGCTCCGGACCGGGCGATCACAGCGTGGTCGCCGAAGACGACGACCGCGTCCTCGAGGAAGACGGAGTCGGCGAGTCCGGGCGCCGGTGCGGCCTCGACCGTCTCCCAGCCGGCCCGCTCGAGCAGGTCGACGTACGCCTCCCACTGCTGCTGGGCGCGCTGCTGGTCGACGGGGACGCGCTCGAGGTGGGTGAGCTCGCCCGCCGAGAGGTCGGCGGCCGGGGCCCGGACGATCGCGATGCGGCGGTCGGTGACGACGGCGGCCGGCGCGCCCGTGGTGCGGAGGCGGTTCCAGAGCGCGCGGCCGACGCTCGCCGCCGAGACGGTGAACGCGAGCAGGAAGACGAGGTTGAGTCCGGCGAAGGTCTGGAAGATGGAGGCCCAGACGGCGCCCGTGACGGCCTCGCCGGTGGCGCTGGCCTGGACGAGCGTGCCGAACACGGCTCCGACCACACCCGCGACGAGTCCCGCGAGGGCGGCGCTCCAGGTGCGTCCGAGCATCCCCGCGACGGCGAGGACGAGGACGACCACGAAGCCGAGCACGCTCGAGAGCAGGAAATAGGCGTTGACCTGCGGGATGGAGCCGGGCTGCAGCTGGTTGCCGATGAAGAAGGCCAGCAGGTTGGCGAGGTGCGCCACGAGCGCGGTCGCCGCGGCGGCGAGCAGCGCGACGAGGATCCGGCGGCCCGTCCCGGGCGCGCGGTCCCGGTTCGGGGCGATCGTGGTCGCGGCGGTCGGGGTGTCGGGAGTGGACGCGGGCGTCGAGTCGGAAGGCACCCGGTGACCCTACGCGCCCCCGCCCGCGCCCCGCCTGTCGATCCCCTAGCAGCCCCCTAAGAGCCGCCCACCGCACGGCAGAGCGGTTTCAGCGGCGTCCCGTGCCCAGCGATTCCCGTGACCGGCGACGCACCCCGCTCCACGGAACGCACCCCATCGCCGAGCCGACCGCGCCCCGCCGCGCAGGGAGCGGCCAGGAAGAAGCCCACCGCAAGGCAGAGCCGGTTCAGCGGGAATCGCGTGCCAAGCGATTTCCGCGACCGGCGACGCACCCCGCTCTACGGGGCGCACCACATCGCCGAGCCGACCGCGCCCCGCCGCGCGGGGAGCGGCGGGGAAGACGAACACGCCAAGGCAGAGCCGGTTCAGCGGGAATCGCGTGCCAAGCGATTCCCGCGACCGGCGACGCACCCCGCTCTACGGGGCGCACCACATCGCCAAGCCGACCGCGCCCCGCCGCGCAGGGAGCGGCGGGGAAGACGAGCACCGCAAGGCAGAGCCGGTTCAGCGGGAATCGCGTGCCAAGCGATTCCCGCGACCGGCGACGCACCCCGCTCTACGGAACGCACCCCGTCGCGAAGCCGACCGCGCCCCGCCGCGCAGGGAGCGGCGGGGAGATCGAACACCACTTCTTCCACCGAGTGACGGGCGCGGAGCGCCCGTCACTCAGTGGAAGAAGTGCCGCTCCCCCGTCGTGTACATCGTGACGCCGGCGCTAGCGGCCGCGTCGATGACCTCGGCGTCGCGGACGGAGCCGCCGGGCTGGACGACGGCCTTCACGCCGGCGGCGAGGAGCACCTCGAGGCCGTCGGCGAAGGGGAAGAACGCGTCGGAGGCGGCGACGGAGCCGGGGGCGCGGTCGCCGGCGCGGGTGACGGCGAGATGGCAGGAGTCGACGCGGTTGACCTGGCCCATGCCGACCCCGACGGAGGCGCCGCCCTTGGCGAGGAGGATCGCGTTCGACTTGACGGCGCGGCAGGCCTTCCACGCGAACTCGAGGTCGAGCATCGTGTCTGCGTCGGCGGGCTCGCCGGCGACGAGCTGCCAGCCGGAGCTGACCTCGCCGGGGCCGCCGATGAAGCGGTCCGGCTCCTGCAGCAGCAGGCCGCCGGAGATCTGCTTGAACTCGCGCTCGACGGGGGCGTAGAAGTCGGGGAGCTGCAGCAGGCGCAGGTTCTTCTTGGTCTTCAGCACCTCGAGCGCCTCGGGCTCGAAGCCGGGGGCGACGAGCACCTCGGTGAAGATCTCCTTCACCGTCTCGGCCATGGCGAGGGTGACGGGCCGGTTCGCGGCGATGACGCCGCCGAAGGCCGACACCGGGTCGCACTCGTGGGCGCGGCGGTGGGCGGAGGCGATGGGGTCGATCGCCTTCGAGCTCGCGATCGCGATGCCGCACGGGTTCGCGTGCTTGATGATCGCGACGGCGGGCAGTACGAAGTCGTACGCCGCGCGGACGGCCGCGTCGGCGTCGACGTAGTTGTTGTAGGACATCTCCTTGCCGTGCAGCTGCGTCGCCTGCGCGATGCCGGTGCCGTCGGGCGAGACGTAGAGGGCCGCCTTCTGGTGCGAGTTCTCGCCGTAGCGGAGGACCTGCTGCAGGGTCCCGCGGATCTCGACCGAGCCCTCGACGCCCTCGGCCGCCTCCTGCCCGGCGAACCAGGCGGCGACGGCGGAGTCGTAGGAGGCGGTGTGCGCGAAGGCGCGGGCCGCCAGGGTGCGGCGCGCGGCGAGCGTCGTGCCGCCGTCGGCGAGGGCGGTCGCGATCCCGGAGTAGTCGGCCGGGTCGACGACGATCGCGACGTTCGCGTGGTTCTTCGCGGAGGCGCGGACGAGGGCCGGGCCCCCGATGTCGATGTTCTCGACCACGGTCGCCGGGTCGGCGCCGCCGGCGACGGTCTCGCGGAACGGGTACAGGTTCACCACGACCAGCTCGAACGCGGCGATGTCGAGCTGCTCCAGCTGCTCGCGGTGCGAGGCGAGCCTCAGGTCGGCGAGGATGCCCGCGTGCACGGCCGGGTGCAGCGTCTTCACGCGGCCGTCGAGCGACTCCGGGAACCCGGTGACGGCCGAGACGTCGGTGACCTCGTGGCCGGCGCCGCGGAGGGTCGCTGCGGTCGAGCCGGTGGAGACGAGCTCGACGCCGGCCGCGGCGAGCGCCGCTCCGAGCTCGAGCAGGCCGGTCTTGTCGCTGACCGAGATCAGCGCCCGGCGGACGGGGACCCGGTCGCGGTCGTCGTAGCTGCTGGGGTCGTGGGCGGTGATGCTCATGCGCGGGCGAGCTCCTCGAGGTCGACGGTTCCGTGGGCGATGTCGAGCACCGTCTGCACCAGCAGGCGACGCTCGATGGTCTTGATGCGCTCGTGCAGCGCGTCCTCGCTCTCGCCGAGGAGCACGGCGAGGCTCTCCTGGGCGATGACGGGGCCCGTGTCGACGCCGGTGTCGATCACGTGCACGGTGACGCCGGTCTCGGTCGCGCCGGCGGCGAGGGCGTCGCGGACGGCGTGGGCGCCGGGGAAGAGGGGCAGCAGGGCGGGATGGGTGTTGATCATCCGCGGGCTGAGCGCGTCCACCACCACGGGCGGCAGGATGCGCATGAAGCCCGCGCAGACGACGAGGTCGGGCTCCCACTCCCGGATGCGCCCGAGCAGGGCGGCGCCCCACTCGTCGCGGGAGGAGAAGTCGCGCGGCGCGACCGTGAAGGCGGGGACTCCGCGCTCCTCGGCGTGGCGGAAGCCCTCGGCGTCGGTGTCGCTGCCGACCGCGACGATGCGGGCGGGGAAGCCCTCGTCGCCGGTGGCGTCCAGCAGGGCGCGGAGGTTCGATCCGCCGCCGGAGAGGAGCACGACCAACTTCAGCACTGCGCAAGTCTAGGGGGACGCCTCCGCCGGCGTCAGCCGCGTCGGCTGCGGCCCGCGGCGAGGCCCAGGCCCGCGGCCAGCGCGAGCTCGAGGGCGGCGACCGCCCCGACGACGAGCGGGTCCGGGCCCACCTGGGCGAGCCGCCCGGGCCCGGCGGCGCCCGCCGAGAACCAGGCGAGGAGCCCGAGCAGCAGGCCGCCGACCACGCCGATCCCGCCGGCCGCGGCCGCGCCCCAGCGCAGAAGCGAGCGTCCGTCGAGCGCCTCGATCACGCCGCGCCGCAGCCGCCATCCCGCGGCGAACCCGGCGAGCAGCGGCACGAGCAGCCCGAGGAAGCCGAAGGCCGAGTCCCCTGCGGGCAGTGCGGCGAGGACCGGGATCGACGGGATCGGTCCGAGCAGCGTTCCGGCCGCGCTCACGGAGGAGCCGGTGCCGAGGGCGAAGCCCGGGCCGATCAGCCAGCTCGCCGCCCAGATCACCAGGTTCGGGAGGAACGCGAGCTGCCCGAGAGTGAGGGCCAGGCCGCCGAGCGCCTCGGCGTCGAGGCTCTCGTAGAGCGCGACGACCGAGGTGTAGTGCACGACCAGCAGCACGGCGACGAGCACCGCCGCGACTCCGACCACGCCGGCCGCGGCGAGCACTCCCCCGCGCAGCGACGCGAGGACGAGCCCGGGCCCCGGCGCGGGGACGCGGTCGAGCGCGGAGGCGGCCAGCTCGCCGAGGGGGTCGGCCTCGTCGCTGCGGGCGGAGTGGAGCGCTGCTCCGACGAGCACCCCCAGCGCGAAGACGAGCGGCGGCAGCAGCGTCCCCTGCAGGGGATCGACGGTGGCGGCCGGGTCCGCGGATCCGAGCGAGACCAGGAGCGCGATCGCCAGGTAGGTCGCGATCGCGACGAGGACGCCGATGGCCCGGAACGGCGACTCCTGGGCGCGGCGGCCGGTGCGCGCGCCGAGCAGCACGGTGAGGAGCGCGAAGGCCAGCGGAGCGATCGTCACCGGGAAGGCGTCCGCGCCTCCGGGCAGCGCGACGGCGAGGGCGGAGTCGGGGGCCAGCGCCGCCTGCAGGTCGGCCCCGTGGCCGAGCAGCCAGGCGTCGGCGGCGACCCGCCAGAACACGCCGAAGTCGACCGTCGTGTCGTACTGCACGGCCCAGAGGACGGTCAGCGGGACGAGCGGGATCGCGATCCCGATCAGCGCCGACAGCGCGGCGTCGAAGGCGGCGAGGAGGGCGACGGTGATCCGGTTCATGGGCCTGACGAGCCTAGCGGCGGCGCGCTCGGAGGCGGGTCAGGGGCGCGCCGCCCGGCCCTCTAGTGTCGGAGCCATGACGGGGACCTCGGACGCACGGACGGAGCGCGGCCTGGACCGCCTCGTGAACTTCTCCGACGCCGTCGTCGCCATCGCCATCACGTTCCTCGTCCTCCCCCTGGTCGACGTGGTCGAGGAGGGCCGCGCGGCCGATCTGGGGTCCCTCCTCACCGGGCACTACGGCACCCTCTCCGCCTTCTTCATCACGTTCGCCGTGATCGGGCGGCTCTGGGCGGTCCACCACTCCGTCTTCGAGGGCGTGGCCCGGTACTCGCCCGCGCTCGTCGTCGCGAACTTCGTCTGGCTGGCCGCGGTCGTCCTGCTCCCCTTCGCGGCGAACCTGATCTCGAACGTGCTCGACACCGACGGCAGCGTCATCGCGCTCTACATCGGCACGATGATCGCGGCGAGCGCGGCGACCCTCGCGATGCAGCTCATCGTGCGCCGCGATCCGGATCTCCTGGCCCCGGGGGCGGAGCCGCGGCGCTCCCTCTCGAGGTCGCTGATCGTGATCAGCGTCCTCCTCGCGGCCCTCGTGCTCGCCGTCGCGGTGCCGGCCGTCAACATGTTCGCGCTCCTGCTGCTCCTGCTCTCGGGTCCGATCGAGCGCCTGGTGCACCGCGGGCGCCCCGGGGGACGCGCGGCCCACCGCCGGACGGAGCGCGGGCTCGACCGGCTCGTCAACTTCTCGGACGCGACCGCCGCCATCGCCATCACCGTCCTCGTCCTGCCGCTGGTGCAGCTGGCTCCCGAGGTCGCCCGGGAGGGCGGCGGAGTCCCGGCGCTGCTCGCGGAGCACCTGGACTCGGTCCTCGCCTTCGCGCTCTCCTTCGCGG
This sequence comes from Rathayibacter sp. AY1D5, assembly GCF_002932515.1. Lineage (NCBI taxonomy): Bacteria > Bacillati > Actinomycetota > Actinomycetes > Micrococcales > Microbacteriaceae > Rathayibacter > Rathayibacter sp. AY1D5. Next base: position 55,036 of record NZ_PSVU01000002.1, on the reverse strand, counting down.
TCATCGCCGTCTTCTGGATCCCCCACCACCGCGTCTTCGAGATCGCCGGGGACTACGACGGCGCCCTGGTGTGGCTGGACCTGCTCTGGCTGGCCGCGCTGGCGTTCTTCCCGTTCTCGACGAGCGCGCTGGCGCTGTTCCCGGACTCCCGGGCGACGATCGGGCTCTACATCGGCACGATGGCCGCGATGAGCGGGGCGCTGGTCCTGATCGAGCTGCGCCTCTCCCGGCACCCGGAGCTCAGGCGGCCCGGCGCAGGGCCCCTGCCGCTCGCGCCCGCCCTGCTGCCCTTCGCGCTGCTCCTCGTCGCACTGGCGCTGGCGCTGCTGGTCCCGTCGGTCGGGCTCTGGTGGCTGCTCCTGCTCCTGCTGCAGCGGCCCGTCCGGGCACTGCTCGCGCGGCGCTGATCCTCAGGCGCCGGGCGTCCAGCCCAGCTGCGGGGCGATGCGCTCGGCGACGGCGCGCAGGATGCGCCGGTGCGACTCCACCCCGCCGACCGCCGGGAGCGTCACCGTGAGCGCGTCCGCCTCCGCGAGCGCCGGATCCGCGGCGAGCGATGCGACGATCCGCTCCGGGCTCCCGACATGGAGGGGGCTGAAGCGCATCGGGGCGGCGATGATCGACCGGTCGGCCGTGCGGGGGCGGCCCTCGTCGTCCATCCGCGCGAGGTAGCCCTCGATGAAGGGGCGGTGCGCCTCCTCGTCGGCGGCGTCGAGCAGCGGCAGCACGATCCGGCCCGCCGTCACCCTCGATGTGCGCCCCGGGTGCGCGGCGGAGAAGGCCTCGCGGTAGGCGCGGATCTGCACCGCCTGCTGCTCGGCGAACGGCAGGCCCGTCTCCTCCGTGTTGAGCGTGGACACCTGCAGGTGCATGCCCTGCTCGCCCGCCCGGACCGCGGAGGCCACCGTTCCCGCCCCGTACCAGAGCCGGTCGGCGAGGCCGGGCGCGTGCGGCTGCTGAACCAGCGGAGCGCCGACCGGGACCGACATCAGGGCCGACTCCGCGACGCCGAGCACGGCGCCCGAGAGCGCCTCGCGGAGTCGCGCGATGCGCTCCTGCGCCTCCTCGCGGAAGTCGCGCTCGGCCTGCCCGAACACCCCGTCGAAGACGGAGGAGAGATGCGCGAAGCCGCTGCTGACGCCGAGGTCGAGGCGTCCGCCCGAGAGCAGGTCCACGGTCGCGGCGTCCTCGGCGAGGCGCACGGGCGACTCGTAGCGGGCGCCGATGACCGCGGTCCCGAGGCGGAGGCGGCGGGTCCGCTGGGAGGCGGCCGCGAAGAAGGTCATCGGAGACGCGAGGTAGCGCTCGAAGTGCCGCACGCGGACCCAGCCGGTGCCGTAGCCGAGCTCCTCGGCGAGCTCGAGCAGGGCCAGCCCGTCCTCGAGGCTCCGCGCGGCGTCGCCGGGCTGCTCGGGGCCCTCCGGGTACGGCACGAAGGTCAGCAGGTCGAGTCCGAGGCGGCGGGTCACGCTGCGACGCTACTCCGGCCGGACCCGCCCCGACGACGGAACGGACGGCGCCGCCCGCCGGAGCAGGGGCACCGTCCGTTCCGACGGTGGTGCGGGGAGGACGGGCGCTAGAGCGCCGCGTAGACCTCGCGGAGCAGGTCGGCCGTCTCGGAGGGCGTCTTGCCGACCTTCACGCCCGCGGCCTCGAGGGCCTCCTTCTTGGCCTGCGCGGTGCCGGCCGAGCCGGAGACGATGGCGCCGGCGTGGCCCATCGTCTTGCCCTCGGGGGCGGTGAAGCCCGCGACGTAGCCGACGACGGGCTTCGTGACGTTCGCCTTGATGAAGTCCGCGGCGCGCTCCTCGGCGTCGCCGCCGATCTCGCCGATCATCACGATCGCCTTCGTCTCGGGGTCGGCCTCGAACGCGGCGAGCGCATCGATGTGCGTCGTGCCGATGATCGGGTCGCCGCCGATGCCGATCGCGGTCGAGAAGCCCAGGTCGCGCAGCTCGTACATCATCTGGTAGGTCAGGGTGCCCGACTTCGAGACGAGGCCGATCGGGCCCTTGCCGGTGATCGTCGCGGGGGTGATGCCCACGAGCGACTCGCCCGGCGTGATGATGCCGGGGCAGTTGGGGCCGATGATCCGCGTCTTGTTCCCCTTCTCCTGCGCGTACGCCCAGAACTCCGCGGAATCCTGCACCGGGATGCCCTCGGTGATGACGACGAGGAGGCCGATCTCGGCGTCGATCGCCTCGATGACGGCGTCCTTCGAGAAGGCGGGCGGCACGAACGCGATGGAGACGTCGGCGCCGGTGGCCTCCATCGCCTCCTTCACGGTGCCGAAGACGGGGAGCTCGACGTCGCCGTGGGTGACGGTCGTGCCGGCCTTGCGGGCGTTGACGCCGCCGACCACGTTCGTGCCGGCCTTGAGCATCAGCGCGGTGTGCTTGGTGCCCTCGCCGCCGGTGATGCCCTGGACGATGACCTTGGAGTCCTTGGTGAGGAAGATCGACATGCTTGTTCTCTGATTCCTTGAGTCGTCGGGTCCGTTACGCGGCGGCGAGTTCGGCGGCCTTGTCGGCGCCCTCGTCCATGGTCGCGGCGAGCGTGATGAGCGGGTTGGCGGCGGCCTGGAGGATCGCGCGGCCCTCCTCGACCTTGTTGCCGTCGAGGCGGACGACGAGCGGCTTCGTGGCCGAGTCGCCGAGGATCTCGAGCGCCTGGAGGATGCCGTTGGCGACCGCGTCGCACGCGGTGATGCCGCCGAAGACGTTGACGAAGACGCTCTTGACCTGCTCGTCGCCGAGGATCACGTCGAGGCCGTTCGCCATCACCTGGGCGGAGGCTCCGCCGCCGATGTCGAGGAAGTTGGCCGGCTTCACGCCGTTGTGCCTCTCTCCGGCGTAGGCGACGACGTCGAGGGTCGACATGACCAGGCCCGCGCCGTTGCCGATGATGCCGACCTCGCCGTCGAGCTTCACGTAGTTGAGGTCGTTCTCCTTGGCCTTCGCCTCGAGCGGGTCGGCAGCGTCCTTGTCCTCGAGCGCGGCGTGGTCCGCGTGGCGGAAGCCGGCGTTCTCGTCGAGCGAGACCTTGCCGTCGAGCGCGACGATGTCGCCCTCCTCGGTGAGCACGAGCGGGTTCACCTCGACGAGCGTGGCGTCCTCGCCGGTGTAGACGTCGTAGAGCTTCACCAGGACGGGCGCGACCTTGGCGATCAGCTCCTCCGGGAACTTCGCCGCGCGGGCGATCTCCTCGGCCTTGGCCTGGTCGATGCCCTGGCCGGGGACGACCTCGACGCGCGCGAGGGCGTCGGGGCGCTCGACGGCGAGCTGCTCGATCTCCATGCCGCCCTCGTAGGAGGTGAGCGAGAGGTAGGAGCGGTTGGCCCGGTCCAGCAGCACCGAGAAGTAGAACTCGCGGTCGATGCGCGCACCGCCGGCGACCATGACGCGCTTGACGACGTGGCCCTTGATGTCGAGGCCGAGGATCGACTGCGCCGCGGCGAACGCGTCCTCGGGGGTCTTCGCGACCTTCACGCCGCCCGCCTTGCCGCGGCCGCCGATCTTGACCTGCGCCTTGACGACGGTGACGCCGCCCAGCTTCTCCGCCGCGGCGCGCACCTCCTCCGGCGTGTCGGCGACGATGCCCGGGAGCACGGGGACGCCGTACTTCTCGAACAGATCACGGGCCTGGTATTCGAAGAGATCCACGCTGCATTCCCATTCCGCGCCGAGCGCGCTTGCGTTTCGAGTTCGAGGTGGCCCGGACGACGCCGGAGTCTCGGCACTGTCCCTGGGCCGCGCCGAGTCTACTCCGCACCCGCCGGGGGCTTCCCGTGCGGTCGCTCCGCGCCCGCCGGACGCCCGCCGGGGGCACCGGCTCCTCCTCCGCCGGCCGCTCCCGCGTAGCGTGGAGCCATGTCGTCGGCCTCCCGCACCCTGGACGTCTTCCGCGAGGGCGTGTTCCTGCTGGCGGGCGCGCGCGCGATCCTCCTCCAGATCGCGCACCCGGCGGTCGGGCAGGGCGTCGCCGACCACTCCGACTTCGTGCACCGGGCCGTGAACCGCCTGCACGGGACGCTCTCCTACCTCTACGTCCTGCACTACGGCACTCCCGAGGACGTGCGCGCCGTCCGCCGCCGCGTGAACAGGGCGCACGTGCCCGTGCGCGGCCCCGGCTACACGGCCTTCGACCCGGAGCTGCAGCGCTGGGTCGCGGCGACGCTCACCCAGTCGATGCTGCAGCTCTACGAGGGCACCTTCGGTGCGCTGAGCGAGGAGGAGGCGGACGACATCGTGCGCCGCTCCGTCGTCGTCGGCGCGGCCCTGCAGATGCCCGCGGACCTCTGGCCCGACTCCCGCACCGCGTTCGACGCCTATTGGGAGCGGGAGCTGGAGCGCCTCGAGGTCACGCCCGCGGCCCGCCAGGTCGCCCACGACCTGCTGGGCCCGAGCATCGCCGCCTGGTACCTGCGCCCGCTCGGCCCCTACCTCCGCCTGATCACCGCCGGTCTGCTCCCGGCGGCGCTCCGCGAGCCCTTCGGCTTCCACTGGACCGCACGGCAGGAGGCGCGGTTCGAGCGGGCGCTCTCGCGCACCTTCGCCGTCTACCGCCTGCTTCCCGCGATCGTGAGGACGGCGCCCAGCCGCTACTACCTCGCCCGGGTCCGACGCGACGCTCAGAAGCCGGCCACGACCTCCCAGCCCGCGTAGGCGGCGAGCTCCAGCCCGAGCGCCTGCGCGGCCGCACGCGCCTCGTCGATCCCGCGCTCGTCGCGCACGTCGACGGTGACCGGCACGCTGTCGCCGAACCCCGCGATCTCGACCCGCGCGCTCGTCGGACCGCTGTAGAGCGGAACGTGCGCGTCCGCGGTCCGCGCGCCGACCACTCGCGAGCCGGTCGCCTCCGCGATCACCGCGAGGGCGAACGGAGCCGTCACCACCGCGTCCGTGTAGAGCGTCGCCTCGCCGCGCATCGCGCCTCCCGTCGTCCGACCCGCGAACCGGGCCGCAGCAGTCCGACTGTAGGCAGCCGCCCGCGCCTCCCGCACCCCCTTCCGCTCGGCGCCGGGATGCGCACTCCCCGCCCGTCCGTGCTGAACATCCGGTGCGGATCGCTCGACGCGGCCGCCCGGCGGATCTACGGTGAAGCACCCGGCATCCGCCGCGGCGGTCAACGACGACTGGAGCCTTGATGAGCATCACCGAACCCCGCACGGCCGAGGCCCCCGCCGCTCCCCCGCCCGCCGCCGGCTTCGGCACCCTCTCCGTCGCGGCCATCCTGGCGGAGGCGGCGCGGCGCACCCCTGACACGATCGCAATCCGCGTCGGCGAGCAGGCCGTCGACTACGCGACCCTCTGGCGGCAGACCCGTGCCTACGCCGGAGCCCTGCGCGCCCAGGGGATCGGACCGGGCGACCGCGTGGCCCTGCTCGTCCCGAACGTCCCCGACTTCCCCCGCGGCTACTTCGCCGTCCTCGCGCTCGGCGCCGTGGTGGTCCCCGTGCACGCCCTGCTCAAGCACGACGAGATCGCCTACGTCCTGCGCGACTCCGGAGCCGTCGCGCTCGTGTGCGCCGCTCCGCTGCTCGCCGAGGGGGCCGCCGGAGCGGACCTCGCCGACGTTCCCGTGCTGAGCGTGATGGTGCCCGACGGCACCGCCTCGCCCCTCCCGCGCCTGGAGGACCTCGCCGCGGAGGCGACCCCGATCGACGGCTACGTGCCCCGCTCCCCCTCCGACACGGCGACGATCCTCTACACCAGCGGCACCACCGGCCGCCCGAAGGGGGCGGAGGGGACGCACTTCGCGATCGTCTCGCAGTCGGACGTGCTGCTGATGAACACGTTCGACCTGCACCGCGGCGACGTGGTGCTCGGGGCGCTGCCGCTCTTCCACACCTTCGGGCAGGTCTGCGCGATGAACACGGCCTTCCGCACCGCCGCGACGGTCGTCCTGGTGCCGAAGTTCGACGGCGACGCCGCGCTCGAGGCGATGATCGCCCACGGCTGCACGGTCTTCGAGGGCGTGCCCACGATGTTTGTCGCCCTGCTCGACGCCGCGACCCGGCGCGAGGACCGGCCGCCGCTGCGCTACGCGGTCTCGGGAGGCGCCGCGCTGCCCGTCGCCGTGATCGAGCGCTTCCGCGAGGTGTTCGGCGTCGAGATCTACGAGGGCTACGGGCTCACCGAGACCTCCCCGGTCGCCACCTTCAACCACGTCGGAGTCCCGCCGCGGCCGGGCACGGTCGGCACGCCGATCTGGGGCGTCGAGGTCGAGGTCGCCCGCCCCGACGTGACCGACCGCGTCGAGCTGCTCCCCCGGGGCGAGCTCGGCGAGATCGTGGTGCGCGGGCACAACCTGATGAAGGGGTACCTCGGCAATCCGGCGGCGACCGCGGAGGCGGTGATCGACGGCTGGTTCCGCACCGGCGACCTGGGCACGAAGGACGAGGAGGACTACGTCCGCATCCTCGACCGCACGAAGGACATGATCATCCGCAACGGCTACAACGTGTACCCGCGCGAGGTCGAGGAGGTGCTGATCGGGCACCCGGCCGTGCAGAACGCAGCGGTCTTCGGGATCCCGGACGAGCGCCACGGCCAGGAGGTGATGGCCGCGGTGATCCTCGCCCCGTCGGCGACCGCCACCGCGGAGGAGCTGATCGCCTACGCGAACGAGCACCTCGCCGCCTTCAAGTTCCCCCGCCGCGTCGAGTTCGTCGACGCCCTCCCGCTCGGGCCCAGCGGCAAGATCCTCAAGCGGGAGCTCGTCGCGCGCTACGCAGGCTGACCACTTCCGCGAGATGCCACTCGGGTGAGCCCGCCACGGCGTGCCGCGCACCGGAGCGGCATCTCGCGGACGGCGACCAGAGGGCACACGGGAAGGGACGGACGTCAGCCGAGCAGTGACCAGACGGTCCCGGCGAGGACGGTGCCGACTGCGGCGCCCGCGAGGACCTGGGCGGGGGTGTGCGCACCGAGGCGCACCCTCGACCAGAGCACCCAGAGGACGATGGGCACGCTGATCAGCAGGGAGAGCGGTCCGTAGGCGATCAGCACGACGACGGCGCAAGTGGCGACCACCGCCGCGTGCCCGGACAGCTTCCAGACCAGGTTGACCACGCCGACGGCGAGCACCACGGCCACCGTCACCACGCCGAACGTGGTCACCGCGGCAGGAGCGCCGAGCGCGGCGAGCAGCACCAGTCCGGCCGCGATCGACACCAGCGCCAGCGCGATCGGCAGCGCCCGCTCGCGCCGGTCGGGCACGTGATGGTCGCCGTGGATCCGGCCGGTGCGCATCAGCAGGCGGATGACGAGGTAGGGCACCACCCCGACGAAGAGAGCTGCGAGCGCTCCCCAGGCGACACCGAGCAGGGGCGGATCCGCGACGCGCGCGCCGACCACGACCGGCACGAGCACCGCGAGGACCGCCGGGGAGAACGCCTCCGTCGCGAGCCGCGCGGCCGCCGATCCGGCCGCCACCGGACTAGATCTTCTCGATCGGCGCGACCTTGATCAGCAGCTTCTTGGCGCCCACCTGGTCGAAGAGCACGTGTGCGACGCGCTTCGAGCCCTCGCCCGTCACCGCGTTCACGCGCCCCTCACCGAAGTCGGTGTGCCGGATGCGGTCGCCCGCGATCAGCTCGAGGTCGCCGTTGTCGCGCACCATGCCGGTGATCCGGTTCGGGAACTCGCCCTTGGCCTTCGGCGCCGCGGCGAGCGCCTCCCGGAACTCGGTGTTCGATCGCGACTTGCCGAAGCCGGGCCGCTGAGCGTTCAGTGCCCGGGGCTGCGTGCCGCCGCGCGAGGTCGCCGCGCCGGGCGACTGGCGCCACTGGATCAGCTCTCCCGGGATCTCCTGCAGGAACCGGCTCGGCATCGCGACCGACGTCTCGCCGTACTGCGCGCGGGTCATCGCGAGCGAGAGGTAGAGGCGCTTGCGGGCCCGGGTGATCCCCACGTAGAACAGCCGCCGCTCCTCGGCCGGGCCGCCGGGCTCGTTCGCCGAGATGCGGTGCGGGAGCAGGTCCTCCTCGATGCCGGTGAGGAACACGGCGTCGTACTCGAGGCCCTTCGCCGTGTGCAGCGTCATCAGCGAGACGGTGCCGGAGTCGTCGTCGAGGTCGTCGGCCGCGGCGACCAGCGAGACCTCGGTGAGGAAGTCGACGAGCCCGCCGTCCGGGTTGTTGCGCGCGAACTCCTTGGTGACGGCGATGAGCTCGTCGACGTTCTCGGCGCGGGCCTCGTCCTGCGGGTCGCGGCTGGCGCGGAGCATGTCGAGGTAGCCGCTGCGGGTGAGGAGCGCCGTCAGCACCTCGTGCACCTTCGCCTCGCCGCCCTCCCGTGCGGGGGCGAGCATCAGCGCGCACTCGTCGAGGAGGGTCGCGAGGTCGACGATCGCCTTCGTCACCTTCGGGCCCATCCCGAGCGAGCCGGCGTTGCGCATCGCCTCCCGCAGGGTCACCGCGTTGGTGTCGGCGAACGACTGCAGCTGCGCCTCCGTCGCGGGGCCGATGCCCCGCTTCGGAGTGTTCATGATGCGCCGCAGCGCCAGCACGTCGGCCGGATTCGCCACCGTGATCAGGTACGCCAGGGCGTCCTTGATCTCGGCGCGCTCGTAGAACTTCGTGCCGCCCAGGATCCGGTAGGGCAGCGCGGAGCGGATGAAGATCTCCTCCAGCGCGCGGGTCTGCGCGTTGGTGCGGTAGAAGACCGCGATCTCGTCGTAGCCCGTGCCCGCCGCGTGCAGGCGGGCGATCTCGTCGACCACGAACTGCGCCTCGTCGTGACCCGAGTACCCGGTGTAGCCGACGATCTTCTCCCCGTCGCCGCTGGAGGACCAGAGGTTCTTCGCGCGACGGTCGAAGTTGTTCGAGATGACGGCGTTGGCCGCCGAGAGGATGTTCTGCGTCGAGCGGTAGTTCTGCTCGAGCAGGATCACGCGGCAGCCCGGGAAGTCGCGCTCGAACTCGACGATGTTGCGGATGTCGGCGCCGCGGAACGCGTAGATGGACTGGTCCGAATCGCCGACGACGGTGAGCGAGGCCCCCGGGATGGAGCCGTCGGCCGTGACCGGTCCGCGGTAGGGGCGGTCGAACTGCGCCGCCGCCATCGTCACCGGCGGCACGGGCCGGGTCAGCTCGTGGATCAGCGAGTACTGGGCGTGGTTCGTGTCCTGGTACTCGTCGACCAGCACGTGGCGGAAGCGCCGCTGGTACTTCGCGGCGACGTGCGGGAAAGCGCGGAAGAGGTAGACGGTCTGCGCGATCAGGTCGTCGAAGTCGAACGCGTTCGCCCCCTCGAGCGCCCGCGAGTAGGCCCGGAAGACCTGGAGGAACATCTCCTCGTTCGGGTCGCTGAGGTTCGCGGTGCGGGCGTAGGAGTCGACGTCGGCGAGCTCGTTCTTGAGCTTGGAGATCTTCGCGGAGGCGCTCGCGACGGTGATCCCGAGCGAGTCGGCCTCGAGGTCCTTCACGATGCGCTTGAGCAGGGCGCGCTGATCGCCCGAGTCGTAGATCGTGAACGACTTGGTCATGCCGAAGTTCTCGGCCTCGCGGCGCAGGATCCGCACGCAAGCGGAGTGGAACGTCGAGATCCACATCCCCTCGGCGCTCTGCCCCACCAGCTTCTCGACGCGCTCGCGCATCTCGGCCGCGGCCTTGTTGGTGAACGTGATCGCGAGGATCTGGCTCGGCCAGGCCTCGCCGTTGCCCAGGAGGCTCGCGATGCGCCGGGTGAGGACGCTGGTCTTGCCCGAGCCCGCACCCGCGACGATGAGCAGCGCGTCTCCGCGGTACTCGACCGCCTCGCGCTGCTGGGGGTTCAGCCCCGCGACGAGCTGCTCGTGCGCCGGGTCGGTGCGGGGCGCATCCCCGGGGCCGCCGGGGGGACCGACGATGACCGGGGTGGCGCGGGAGTCGCTCGGATCGAAGAGGAAGCTCATGTCCCTCCGAGTGTAGATCGCCCCTCCGACACCGGGAGCGGTCAGGCGGTCCGCTGACGCGGCGCGGGCGAGGTGAGCGCCCCACCGACGTCCAGTCCGCGCCACGCGAGGGAGAAGCCGAGCACGGCGAGCGCCGACGTCGACACCGCCAGGAGCTGCAGGAGCGCGAAGGCGGTGAGGTCCTTCGTGTCGTCGGGGTAGTACTGGATGCCCTGGACGGCGAGAGCCGCGAGCAGCACCACCACGATCACCGAGCACACCAGGAGCAACCGGTTCACCCCGCGCCGCGCGGGCCTCTTCGGCGCTCGGCCCACCTGGGCCCTGGTGGTCAGCCACGCGCAGGCGGCGGAGGCGGAGGCGAGCGCGACGAGGTCGGCCCCGAGGACGTCGCTCGCCCGGTGCCAGGAGGCGGCCATCGTCAGGTTGCCGACCAGCACCACGACCGCGCCGCCCAGCGCGAGCACGACGGTCCGCGCGCGCCCGGGGACGACCATCGCCAGGGCGAAGACCACCGAGACGGCCGCCGCGGTGTGCCCACTCGGGAAGCTGCCGCCTGTGTACCAGGAGTCGGTGTCGACCAGCTCGGGCCGCTCGAGGACCACGTTCTTGAGCAGCTGGGTGAGCCCGGCCGTGACGACGATCGAGCCGACGGAGGCGACGGCCAGCGCCGGGCGCCTCCGGATCAGCGCGATCGCCGCGACGAGCAGGGCGCCGACGACCATGGAGAGCGGGGTGACGTCCGCGAGCGCCCCCGCGGCGGCGCCGGTGGCCCGGCCGAAGACGAGGTCGGCGCCCCGGAGCCCCGAGTTCTCGACGCCCTGGCCCTGAGGGGTGAGCACGGCGAGCCAGTAGACGAAGGCGACGCCGATCACGGCGAGGACGGCGGTGGTGATCCAGCGGCGGGTGATGCGCTCTCGGGTGGACACGGGGCCTCCTCTCGAGGGTCGGGCGGGCGGTGGTGAGCCGATGATGCCAGCGCAGCCTCCGCGTCCGCTCGGCACGCGCCGGACGAGAACCCGATCGGCGGACCGGTCAGCCGCGGAGCAGGCGCTCCTGCTCGGCCGCCCGCGCCTCGATCGCCAGATCGGGCTGGTCGGCGAAGACGCCGTCCACTCCCGAGCGGAGGATCATCGCGAACTCCTCCTGCCAGCCGCCGTACTCCGCCGGGTCCTTCCCGCGGCGGTGCACCTTCTCGAGGAACCGGTTCTCGGCGCGCAGCGTCCAGCAGTAGACCTCGAGCCCGGCCGCGTGCGCGTCCTCGACGAGCGGACCGGTCCCCGTCGCCCGGCCGGCCGCGTCCCGCGAGAAGAGCATGCTCTTGTCGACGCTGATCCCGTCGACGGCTCCGGCGAGGTTCCGCAGTCCCGCCGGCGTGGTGAAGGCGGAGTAGGGGGCCGCGTCGGCGCCGTGGGCGGCCACAAGGTCGGGCGGGGCGCCGCGCGACTCGAGCAGGTAGATCCGGCGGGTGCCGACTCCGCTCACCGCGAGCCGCTCCAGCACGGTCTTCTCGAAGCTCTCGATCGTGAGCCGCGGGTCGCGCGGACCCCAGCCCGCGGCGGCGAGCTCCTCGCGCAGCAGCACGTCCAGCGGCAGCCCGATCCCGGCGAAGTACGTCGCGTGCTTGATCTCGGCGACGAGCCCCGGCGGAGCGAGCGGATCGTCCTCCGCCGCCCGGTCCAGCAGCGCCAGCAGCTCCCTGAAGCGCAGCAGCGGGAACTGCCCGTCGAACGTGGCGCTGGAGCCGCGCACCGCCGGCAGCCGCTCGCGGGCCCGCAGCTCCGACAGCTCGTCCCAGGTGAAGTCCTCGGTGAACCAGCCGGTGATCTCGCGGCCGTCGATCCGCTTGGTGGTGCGGCGCGCAGCGAACTCCGGGCGCTTCTCGACGTCCGTCGTGCCGGAGATCTCGTTCTCGTGGCGGAGGACGAGCACGCCGTCGCGGGTCGCCACCAGATCGGGCTCGAGCGCATCGGCGCCCAGCGCGATCGCCAGCTCGTAGGCGGAGCGGGTGTGCTCCGGTCGGTAGCCGCTCGCTCCGCGGTGGCCGATGACGAGCGGTGACTGACGCGCGGGCATGCCGCGATCCTACGGGCGGCACTGCGCGGCTCGCAGCGGAGTCGAGGTCCGCTCGAAGAGAACAGCCAGACTCTGAGAGGTGCTCTCAGATATGGTGGTGTCCATCGTCGCAGTCCTCTCGGATCCGCGGCGCACCCCGCACCCACAGCGACTCAGATCCGCGAGTTCCCTCGGAGACCAGCGCACCTGAGAGAAGAGGAACCATGGCAAGCAACAATCCGGCCTTCGGACGCCCGGAGTTCAGCAACCGCGGCTACGCCGGCCGCGTGCAGGACCTCCCGGACGTCTCCCCCGGCACGCTCGACCAGATGTACTCCCGTCCGGCCGCCGGCTCCGTCGAGACCGACCGGATGACCGTCGAGGACACCCTCGCCAAGACCGCCCTCGCCTTCGTCGTGCTCCTCGCGGGTGCGGCCGTCGGCTGGTTCGTCCCGGGCCTGATGCTCCCCGCCGTGCTCGTCGCGCTGGTGCTGGGCATCGTCAACGCGTTCAAGAAGCAGCCGTCGCCCGCCCTGATCCTCGGCTACGCCGCGACCCAGGGCATCGCGGTCGGCGCGATCTCGAAGTTCTTCGAGAGCGCGTACGCCGGAGCGGTCGTCCAGGCCCTCATGGCGACCGTCATCGTGATCGGCGTCACCCTGGCGCTGTTCATGAACGGCAAGATCCGCACCTCGCCGAAGCTCAACAAGATCTTCTTCATCGGCATGATCAGCTACGCGGTGTTCTCGCTGGTGAACCTGGGCCTCGGCCTCTTCGGCGTCGGCGGCGGCTTCGGTCTCCGCACCGGCTTCATCGGCATCGTGATCGGCCTCATCGCCGTCGCGCTCGCCACGTACTCGCTCGTGATGGACTTCGAGTTCATCCAGCAGGGCGTGCGCAACCGCCTCCCCCGCATCTACGGCTGGACCGGCGCCTACGGCATCCTGGTCACCGTCGTCTGGATGTACCTGGAGATCCTGCGCCTCGTCGCGATCTTCCGCGAGTAGCACGGCGCACCACGTCCGACGGGCGCTCGACCTCCGGGTCGGGCGCCCGTCGTCGTTCCCGGCCCCACCGCCGTTCCCGGTGCACTGCCGGGAGCGCCTGGCACGATGGAGGGATGAGCGCCGCAGACTCCCGGATAGTCGGCCTCGACGTCGCACGCGGCCTGGCCGTCCTCGGCATGTTCGCCGCCCACCTCGCCCCCGTCGAGAGCGAGATGCTCTGGAACGGCCGCAGCTCCGTCCTCTTCGCCGTGCTGGCGGGAGTGTCGATCGGGCTGATGACGGGCGGCGCGCAGCGCTCCTCGCGGCCCTGGCACGACACGGGATCGATCCTGCTCCGCGGGCTGTACCTGCTCGTCATCGGCGTCGCCCTCACCCTGCTCGGGACGCCGATCGCGGTGATCCTGCCGCACTACGGGGTGATGTTCCTCGTCGCGGCGCTGCTGCTCTTCCTGCCGCGGGCGGTCCTCGCCCTGCTGGTCGCGGTCGCGGCGATCGCCGGGCCCCTCGCGGTCGACGCGCTGACGAGCGCCGGCGGCTCCTGGCTCTCGACCCTGTCGCCCGACGAGGCGCTCCTGGCCGCGCAGCCCCTCATCTGGCTCACCCAGTACTACCCGGTGCCGTCGTGGCTGGCGTACGTGGTACTCGGCCTCCTGATCGCGCGCTGCGACATCCGGTCCGCGACCACCCAGCGCTGGGTCGTCGTCGGCGGCGCCGTCTCGGCCGTGCTCGGCTACGGCGGCGGGCTGCTGCTCGGGGGTCCGGAGGCGGTGGAGGCGCACGCCAGCACCACCGCCGAGCTCCTCGGGGCGGGCGGGGTCGCCTGCGTGGTCCTCGGCGCGCTGACGGCTCTGCTGCAGCGGCTGCCGCTCCTGGCACGGGCGGCGACTCCGATCGCGGCCGTCGGTGCGATGCCGCTGACGATCTACTCGCTGCAGCTCGTGGCGCTGGCGGTGTACCTGGTCCCGTACGAGCCGTTCGAATTCGAGGCGTGGCGCAGCTGGGCGCTGCTCGGCGTCTTCGTGGTCGGCTCGATCGTCGCCGCTCTCCTCTGGAGGCGGCTCGTGGGGCAGGGCCCGCTGGAGTGGCTGCTCGCGCGCGCGTCGCTGCGGCCTCGGGGTCCGCGTCCGGCGCTGGGTTAGGGTGGCCGGATGATCACGCGTCGCGAGGCCGCTCAGCGCCTCGACATCCCCCTCGAGATGGCGACGCGGCACGGCATCCCCACCCGTCTGTCGGAGGAGGAGCTCGCCGCCCTCGAGCAGGATCCGCCCGCCTGGCTCGTCCAGTCGCGCGCGAACCGCACCGGCAGGCGTCCCGTGTGGGTAACCCTCGACTGCGCCGTCTGCGGCCGCTCCGAGGCCGCCCGCCCGAAGAAGTGGTGGCCCGAGTTCACGTTCCTCGTCTGCGAGGACCACTCCCCCGCCTCCTGGCCGCACCACCCCGAGGGCCACCGCCGCGACGAGTACGACGGCATCGGCACCCGCTTCATCGGCGTGCTCGACACCCCCGCCTGACCCGCGCTCGCGCGCCTGCCGCCTGCACCTCGGCCCCCGGACCAGCGCCGACCCGCGTTCCCCGACCGCTCGGCAGGAGCTCGCTTCTCCGCCGGCACCCCAGGAACGTCCCTGCAGGGCCACGTTCCGCTGACCGCCACTCGGAACGCCTCGCCAGGCACCGGTCAACCCCGACCGATCCCCCGGCCGAACCGCGGCCACCCGTTCCCTGAACAGCCACCTGAGCTCGTTCCCCGACCTGCATCCCGGGAACGGCCCCGCAGGGGCTCGTTCCCCTCTACCTGCACCCTGGAACGGCCCCGCAGGGGCTCGTTCCCCCACCCGCTCCCCTCAACAAGAAACGGCCCCCTTCGAAGGGAGCCGTTCCTGACGTTCCGCGGGTCTCCGCGCGGTCAGCTGCAAGGCGGAGAAGGGCGCGATACCGGAGGTATCGCAACCGCCGACAACGCCGCAGATGACCGTGCGGAGACCCGCGGAATCACTCCCACTCGATGGTGCCGGGGGGCTTGGACGTCACATCCAGCACCACCCGGTTCACGCCGCTCACCTCGTTGGTGATGCGGTTGGAGATTCTGGCGAGGAGGTCGTAGGGCAGGCGGGTCCAGTCGGCGGTCATCGCGTCTTCCGAGGAGACGGGGCGCAGGACGATGGGGTGGCCGTAGGTGCGGCCGTCGCCCTGGACTCCGACGGAGCGGACGTCGGCGAGGAGGACGACGGGGCACTGCCAGATCTCGGTGTCGAGGCCGGCGGCGGTGAGCTCGGCGCGGACGATGGCGTCGGCGTCCTGGAGGAGGTCGAGCCGCTCCTGGGTGACCTCGCCGACGATGCGGATGCCGAGGCCGGGTCCGGGGAAGGGCTGGCGGCCGACGATGACCTCGGGGAGGCCGAGCTCGCGGCCGATCGCGCGGACCTCGTCCTTGAAGAGGGTGCGGAGCGGCTCGACGAGGGCGAACTGCAGGTCCTCGGGGAGTCCGCCGACGTTGTGGTGGGACTTGATGTTGGCGGTGCCGGTCCCGCCGCCGGATTCGACGACGTCGGGGTAGAGCGTGCCCTGGACGAGGAAGTCGATCGTCTCGCCCTCGCCCTGCGCTTCGAGCACGAGCGCTTCGGCGGCGGCCTCGAAGGTGCGGATGAACTCGCGGCCGATGATCTTGCGCTTCTGCTCCGGGTCGCTGACGCCGGCGAGCGCGTCGAGGAACTGCTCGCGCGCGTCGACGGTGACCAGGCGGACGCCGGTCGCGGCGACGTAGTCCTCCTCGACCTGGCGGCGCTCGTCCTTGCGGAGGAGTCCGTGGTCGACGAAGACGCAGGTGAGCTGGTCGCCGATGGCACGGTGCACGATCGCAGCGGCGACGGCGGAGTCGACTCCGCCGGACAGGCCGCAGATGACGCGTCCGGTGCCGACCTGCTCGCGGATCACGGCGACCTGGTCGTCGATCACGTTGGAGGAGTTCCAGTCGGCCGGGATGCCCGCGGCGCGGTGGAGGAAGTTCTCGATGACGGCCTGGCCGTAGGCGGAGTGCTTGACCTCCGGGTGCCACTGCACGCCGTAGAGGCGGCGCTCGTCGTTGCCGAAGGCGGCGACCGGGGTGGAGCTCGTGGAGGCGAGGACCTCGAAGCCCTCGGGCGCCTGTGCGACCGAGTCGCCGTGGCTCATCCACACCGTCTGGTCGGCGGGCTGCTCGCCGAGGAGCACGCCACCGTCGGTCGAGAGGGCGGCGTCCGTCGCTCCGTACTCGCGCAGCCCGGTGTTGGCGACCTCGCCGCCGAGCGTCTTCGCCATCACCTGGAAGCCGTAGCAGATGCCCAGGACCGGGACCCCGAGGTCGAAGATCGCGGGGTCGAGCTGCGGGGCGCCCTCCTCGTACACGCTGGACGGGCCGCCCGAGAGGATGATGCCGACGGGCGACTTCGCGGCGATCTCGGCGGCCGTGGCGTTGGAGGGCACGATCTCGGAGTAGACGTTCGCCTCGCGGACTCGGCGGGCGATCAGCTGCGCGTACTGCGCGCCGAAGTCGACGACGAGGACGGGCTGCGCGGCCAGGTGCGGCTGGGGAGCGGTGGGCTGCTCGCTAATGGGGGGCCTCCACGGAGTCGGTCGGGGTCTTCGGGTCGGTGCCGGCGGTCCGGCGCTCGAGGTACTGCTCGACCTCGCGGGCGATGCGGGTCTCGACGAAGAAGGAGAGGGTGGGCACCACGCCGCCGAGCGCGATGAGCACGAAGCGCGTGAACGGCCAGCGCATGAGGCTCCACAGGCGGAAGTCGGCGAAGAGGTAGACGACGTAGAACCAGCCGTGCGCGATCAGGATGCCGGTGGACAGGTTCGCGCCGGTGCCGCTCGACCTGAACTCGCCTCCGGGCACCTCGTACATCGGGGCGAAGTGCAGGACGCCCTGCTGGCCGAAGGCGAACAGCTCGAGGTGGAAGACGTACTTGAGCAGCATCTCCGCGCAGAGCAGGAGCAGCATCACGCCGGTGATGATCGAGGTCACCCGGTAGAAGCGCAGCGCGCTCCGGATCGCAGGGAACTGCGCGGGCTTGGGCTCGAGGGGCATGACGACCAGTTTACGGTGCGGGGGCGGGGGCCTCGGCCCGGTCGCCCAGGTCGGCGCGGGCGCGCTCCTCGGCGTCGAGCGCCTCCTCGGCCTCGCGCTCCCACGCGTCCTTGACGAGGCGGAACCAGAGGTAGAGGGCGAAGCCGGCGAAGACGACCCACTCGATCGCGTAGAAGACGTTGAGCCAGTTCAGCGAGACGTCGCTCACGCGCGCCGGGGAGTCGATGGCCCCGAGTCCGGCGACCGGCTCGTCGACGACGACGTAGCCCTGGTAGACGTCCTGCGGCGGGTCCGGCCAGCGGTTGATCAGCGCGGGGACGGAGAGCGCGGTGAGGGTGGCGGGGTCCAGGCCCTCCGCCGGCGCCTCCGCGGCCTCGTTGGCCACGAGGCGGCCGGTGAAGGAGGAGGGCGCCTGCTCGCTCCCGCTGTTGAGCCCGTCCGCGACGGACTGCGCCTGCGTTTCGTCCTGCGTCCAGCCGTAGGCGAGCACCAGGTCGGCGTCGGCGGTGCGGGTACGGGCGATGACCCACCAGCCCGGCTGCTCGCCGTTCAGGCGGCCGCCGAGGATCTCGGCACCGCCCGGCACGAAGACGGACGAGCCCTCCACGCGCTGTCCGTCGGCGGTCGCCGTGATCGAGCGGGAGGGGGCCGCGACCTCGGCGAGCGGGAGCGTCGTCTCCGACACTCCGGAGTCGGGCGCGGCGGCTTCGACCGCGCGTCCGACCTGCCACTGCCCGAGCGCGGCGAAGAGCCCGGCGATCAGGAGTGCGAGCGCCAGCGCGGCGATCCAGCGCGGGCGCCGGGCCACCTGCCCGACCGTGCTCTGCGTCATTCGTCCCTCGTCCGCCCTCGATCCGTGCGGTGTCCCGCGGGCCGGATCGAGCCTAACCCGTGAGTGTGGGAGCTCCGTGGGATCAGTAGTCGGGCTCCCTCGGGCGGCGGGGCCGGGCGTCGTCGGCGCCGTCGGACTGCTGCATCGCCTGGTCGATGAGCGCCTGGCGCATCGGATCGGGGAACTCGTCGTCGAGCTCGTCCGGCTCCGCGGGGCGCCTCGGAGGAGCGGGGGCCTCCTCCGCGGAGACGGCGGGCGCGGCCATCGCCGCCTCCACGAGCGCGAAGTCCTCCTCGTCCATGGCCGTGGCCGCTGCGGGTGCCGGGCGGTGCCGCCGCCGCGAGAGGAACGCGCCGATGCTCTCGGAGCGCGAGGCGAGGATCGGCCCGACGATCGCCATGATCAGCACGTAGAGGCCGGCGAAGGGCTGGATCCGCTCGTCGAGCCCCGCCGAGAGCGAGAGCGTCGCCAGGATGAGCGCGAACTCGCCGCGGTTGTGCAGGATGAACGCCGCGTTCAGGCCCGCGCGCGGTCCGAGCTTGTTGAGCCACGCGACGAACTGCCCCGCGCCGAGGTTGAGGACGATGGTCATCACCGCGGCGATCAGCACCGGGACCACGACGCTCGGGAACGCGCCGGGATCCAGCCCGAGACCGAAGTTGACGAAGAAGAACGCGCCGAACACGTCGCGCAGCGGGATCGCGATGTGCTCGACCCTCGACCGGAACCGCGTCGCTCCGATGACCAGTCCGATCAGGAACGCGCCGATGGCGTCCGTCACTCCGAGGACCTCGCCGATGCCGCCGAACAGGATGGCGAGACCGAAGAACAGGATCGTGAACAGCTCGTCGTCGCGAGTGCGGAAGAAGCGGGAGACGACCTTCCCGCCCCAGCGGGCGATCGCGAACATCACCACGAGGAACGCGAACGCGATGACGAGCTTGAGCACCACCGGCCACGGCTCCGTCTCGCCCGAGAGCACGACGGACACGATCGCCAGGTAGACCGCGATGAAGATGTCCTCGACGACCGTGACGCCCAGGATCATCGGCGTCTCGGGGTTCGCCAGGCGCTTGAGCTCGATCAGCAGCTTGGTGACGATCGCGCTCGAGCTCGTCGCCGTGATGCCGGCGATGATCAGCGCCTCGCGGCTCCCCCAGCCCAGCGCGAAGCCGAAGCCGAGGCCGACGGCCATGTTGACCGCGATGTAGGAGCCGCCGGAGAGGATCAGGCGGCCGGCGTTCCCGAAGAACTCGTCCTGGTCGAACTCCAGGCCGAGGTTGAACAGCAGGAGTATCAGCCCGAAGACCGCGGTCAGCTCGATGTAGCTCGACTCGAAGTCGAGCGGGAAGAGGTGGAAGTTCGGGCTCGCGAGGAGCCCGACGACCATGTAGATCGGGATGGCCGGGAGCCCGATCGTCCTCCCCAGCCGGCCGAGGACGTAGGCGACGACGAACAGGACGCCGAGGACGATGAGGTCTTCGCCGTGGTGCATCCTCAGGCTCCGGGCGGGGCGTCGACCGTCTTGGCGAAGCTGCCGGTGCGGAAGAACGCGAACGCCTTGGCGACCTTCTCGGGGCTGCCGGCGACCACGAGGGTGTCGCCGGGGAAGACGCGGAAGTCGGGGGCCGGCGCCGGATTGGCGGCGTCGCCCCGGACCACGGCGACGACGGTCAGCCCGACGATCCCGCGGTCGGCGGGCTTGCCGAGCTGCTGTCCGGCGATGTGGTCGTCGTAGTCCACGGTGAACCAGTCGATCGAGAGGCCCGGGATCTGGTCGAGCGCGGTCAGCGACTCCGTGATCTGCGTGCCGCCGAGCAGCTCGGCGAGGGTGTGCGCCTCGTCGTCGCTCAGGCGGAGCGACACCTTGGCGCCGTCCTGGTCGCCCTCGGCGAACGTGATCAGGTCGCTGTGGCCGGAGCGGTGGGCGATGACCCCGACCTTGCCGCCGTCGGCCGTCAGGAACGTGTGCAGAACGCCGACACCGGGCAGTTTGACCCTGCGGACCTCGACCATGCGTGCTCCCTCCGCGCCGTGCGGCGCTCCCACTCGGGACTTCCAGCTTAGGCGCGTGCGGAGCCCTCCTGCCGAGGGAACCCCGACCCGTCGAGGGATCCCGCAGTTTCCCGGCGGCCTCGGCGGTCCTGCGTCCCTCGCTGTCCACAGGGGGTGGGGGGAGTCTCCACAGGAGGAGCGGAGGGAGGGAAAGGGGGGCGGAAGCGTGCAGTGGGGATCTATCGAGGCGGGGCGTGAGGCCGGTCGGACGAGTCCGTGCGGCTGCGCCGCGGTACGCGCGGACCGGCGAGTGGGCGGGGGCCTCCGCGGACGAGCGGCAGCGGGCGCGGATCGACGCCGTGGCCGCGACCTGGAGCGCGCCCTTCGTCCTCCGCGAGTCGGCGGCGGCGGCGGCGGTCCGGGACGCCCCTTGGTCGAGCCTCTTGCGGAGACCGTGCATGTCGAGGGGCGACGGACCCGGGCAGCCGGACGTGGAACGGCGTCGCGGAGCGCGCGTCCGCCCTCACCCGCACTGATCGACGGACTCGCCGTCTCGGATCTCGCGCAGACCACCGTCGATCCGAACCGACCCGGCGTTCCTCGGGGGCCGCTCGCCCGAGCTCGTGCTTCTCGCCGAGAAGCGCCGGGAAGACCGGATCCGCGCGCGCGGGTCCGCAGCGTCGTCCGCCGGGCTGGCGCGAGGCCTACGACGCCAGCCCGTCCGGCCGACCCGCGCCGGCGTCCGCCGCGTCCAGGGACCCCCGGGCCGTCGAGGGAGCCCGCTGTTCGCGGCGGCCTCGACGGTCAGGATCGCCTCGGTCGGTGAGCGTCAGCTGGGCTGGTACGGCGCGACGACGACCTCGACCCGCTGGAACTCCTTGAGGTCGGAGTAGCCGGTCGTCGCCATCGAGCGGCGCAGGGCGCCGATGAGATTCGCCGTGCCGTCGGCGCCGGTTGCCGGGCCGTAGAGGACCTGCTCGAGGGTGCCGACGGTGCCGACCTCGACGCGGCGGCCGCGCGGCAGCTGCGGGTGGTGCGCCTCCGCGCCCCAGTGCCAGCCCCCGCCGGGAGCGTCGGTCGCGCGGGCCAGCGCCGAGCCGAGCATCACGGCGTCCGCGCCCACCGCGACGGCCTTCACGATGTCGCCGGAGGTGCCGAGGCCGCCGTCCGCGATGACGTGCACGTAGCGTCCGCCCGACTCGTCGAGGTAGTCGCGGCGAGCGCCGGCGACATCGGCGACCGCGGTCGCCATCGGAGCCTGGATGCCGAGCGTCGTGCGGGTGGTGGAGGCGGCACCGCCGCCGAACCCGACGAGGACGCCCGCGGCGCCCGTGCGCATGAGGTGCAGGGCCGCGGTGTAGGTGGAGGCGCCGCCGACGATGACGGGCACGTCGAGCTCGTAGATGAACTTCTTGAGGTTCAGCGGCTCGGTGTCGCGCGAGACGTGCTCGGCCGAGACGGTCGTGCCGCGGATGACGAACACGTCGACCCCGGCGTCGACGACGGTCTGGTACAGCTCCGCGGTCCGCTGGGGCGACAGGGCCCCGGCGACGGTCACGCCCGCGGCGCGGATCTCGGCCAGGCGCGCGGTCACCAGCTCGGGGCGGATCGGAGCGGAGTAGATCTCCTGCATCCGCTGCGTCGCGGTCTCGGCCGGAAGCCGACGGATCTCCTCGAGCAGCGGCTCCGGGTCCTCGTACCGCGTCCACAGACCCTCGAGGTCGAGGACGCCCAGCGCCCCCAGATGCCCGAGCCGGATCGCCGTCGCCGGCGACACCACCGAGTCCATCGGCGCGGCGAGGATCGGCGTCGCGAACTGGTACGCGTCGATCGACCACTTCACCGACACGACCTCGGGGTCGCGCGTCCGGCGGCTCGGGACGACGGCGATGTCGTCGAAGGCGTACGCGCGGCGGGCGCGCTTGGCGCGCCCGATCTCGATCTCCATGACGCAGAGTTTACTGTGGCTCGCTCCTCGCTCCGCTCGTCGCTCGCCCGCGGTCGGCCCGAGCGGGCGGTCGCGTTCCCAAGAGCGTCCCGCGTCCGCGCTACGACGATCCGCTCGCACGCGGATCGCCGGTCACCGCTGAGCGGTATCAGCCGTGGCTCGCTCCTCGCTCCGCTCGCCGCTCGCCCGCGGTCGGCCCGAGCGGGCGGTCGCGTTCCGCAGAGCGTCACGCGTCCGCGCTACGCCGATCCGCTGGAAAGCGGATCGCTTGCTTCCGCTCCCACCGGGCTCCACACCAGGCCGCGATCGACGCGAGCGGGCGCACACCACCAGCAGGTGAAGCCTGCGCGGCCGCGACGACGACTTGCTGGGACACGGGACGCCAGTCCCCACTCCGTCGCGCTCACGCGGTGAGGCACGACCACTCCCCCGCATGCGGAAAGGCGGAGGCCCTCCCCCCGCAGTCGCGGCGGCGCCCCGCGCCGCTCGCGCTGCGTCCCCCGCCCCTCAGCCGAGAATCGGTGCTCGTCTCCCGGAGGGAGGCGGCGGATCGGGATCCCGGCCCCTCCGGCGTGGTGGGCGTATGGGCCGCAGGCCCATCGGGCAGAGGGGCCGCGATCCCGATCCGCCGCCGGCCCCCACCAGACCCCTCAGCGCCGGTAGTTCGGCGCCTCCACCACCATCTGCACATCGTGCGGGTGCGACTCCTTCAGCCCGGCCGCCGTGATGCGCACGAACTTCCCGCGCTCCTTCAGCTCGGGGATGGTGCGCGCTCCGACGTAGAACATCGACTGGCGGAGCCCGCCGGCGAGCTGGTACGCCACGTTCGCGAGCGGGCCGCGGTAGGGCACCTGGCCCTCGATGCCCTCGGCGATCAGCTTGTCGTCGGTGGGCACGTCCGACTGGAAGTAGCGGTCCTTCGAGTAGGAGGTCCGCTCGCCGCGGGTCTGCAGGGCGCCGAGGGAGCCCATGCCGCGGTAGGTCTTGAACTGCTTGCCGTTCTGGAACACGAGGTCGCCGGGGCTCTCCTCGCAGCCCGCGAGGAGCGAGCCGAGCATCACGGTGTCGGCGCCGGCGACGAGCGCCTTGGCGATGTCGCCGGAGTACTGGAGGCCGCCGTCGGCGATCACCGGCACGCCGGACTCGCGCGCGGCGAGGGACGCCTCGTAGACCGCGGTGACCTGCGGGACTCCGACGCCGGCGACGACGCGGGTGGTGCAGATCGAGCCGGGGCCGACGCCGACCTTGATGGCGTCGGCGCCCGCGTCGACGAGGGCCTGCGCCCCGGAGCGGGTCGCGACGTTGCCGCCGATGACGTCGACGCCGGCGAACGCGGAGTCGGACTTCAGGCGGCGGATGATGTCGAGCACGCCGGCGGAGTCGCCGTTGGCGGTGTCGACGACGATCACGTCGACTCCCGCGTCGAGCAGGGCGGTGGCGCGCTGCCAGGCGTCGCCGAAGAAGCCGATCGCGGCGCCGACCCGGAGGCGGCCCTCGTCGTCCTTCGTGGCGTTGGGGTACTGCTCCGACTTGTCGAAGTCCTTGACCGTGATGAGGCCGGCGAGCTTGCCCTGCGCGTCGACGAGCGGCAGCTTCTCGATCTTGTGCTGCGCGAAGAGGGCGATGACCTCGCTGTCGGGGATGCCGACGCGGCCCGTGATCAGGCCGGTGCTGGTCATCACGTCGCGGACGAGCGTGGTCGCCTTCTCGAACGGCGAGACGAAGCGCATGTCGCGGTTGGTGATGATGCCCACGAGCACGCCGGTGGAGTCGACGACGGGGAGGCCGCTGATCCGGTACTGGCCGCAGAGGTCGTCCACCTGGGCGACGGTGGCGTCCGGGGTGGTGGTGACGGGGTTCGAGACCATGCCCGACTCGCTCCGCTTCACCCGGTCGACCTGGTCGGCCTGGTCGGCGATGGAGAGGTTGCGGTGCAGGACGCCGAAGCCGCCCTGGCGGGCCATCGCGATCGCCATGCGCGCCTCGGTGACGGTGTCCATCGCCGCGGAGAGCAGCGGGGTCGCCACGCTGATGCGCTTGGTGAGACGGGAGGCCGTGTCGGCCTCGCTCGGGATGACGTCGGTGTGCCCCGGAAGGAGCATGACGTCGTCGTAGGTGAGTCCGAGGAATCCGAAGGGATCCGGCTGGTCCATCAATGCCCCTTAGCAGGTCGAGTGCGGGAGCCCGGAGAGGACGGGAGGAGTCCGCTCACGAGCGCCACGGTTGTTCGATCTTAAGCGCCGCAGGGCCCGCGGTATTCCTCGACGGCGCGGCCGCCGGGCCGCGGATGGGCGCTGGAGCGCTCTCCTCTCCCTCATAATGTCGTCACGCGTAAGTGCGGACGGTGAAACACCGCCGACACATGCGGAACGTATGGTCAACCAACGTTGTTTGACGACGGCGATTCGGGCGTGCCCGGAGACCCCATCCGTCTGTGCACCCTGACGAGAGGTAGACGTCTTGCTCACAGCCAGCCGTTCGATGCGCCGCCAGCGCTCGACGACCCTGCATCCGACGGACCGGGAGGCGCCCCGTGGATAGGAGACGCCCGAGGCTCCGAGACCGGCTCCTGGCCCTGGGTCTGCTCGCCGCGACCCTCACCGGGATCGCCGCGGCGGCCCCTGCCGCACTCGCCGCCACCACCGCCGACCAGTCGATCATCGCCTGGGTCCGCGTGCAGGGGACGAACGAGAACCTGACGGGGGTGACCGTCGAGATCGGCGGCGACGCCTCCGCGACCGTGACCACCGGCGAGGACGGCCGGGCCACGTTCCCCCTCGACGCCGCGGGCACCTACACGGTGACCGTCGACGAGGAGTCCCTGCCCGCCGACAAGGGCTACCCCGCCGCGGGTCAGAACCCGAAGCAGGTGAAGATCGTCGCCTCGCAGAACCAGATCGTGAACTTCATCGTCTCGACGGCCAACCCGAAGGGCTCCGGAGCGACCGTCCCGGTCCCGACGGACTCCGCGGCTCCGACGAGCCCCGCGACCGAGGGCACGACCGGCAACGACGCGACGAACCCCGACGGCACGTCCAATGCGGTGAACCAGCCGGTGTCGGCCGACACGTTCTGGATCATCTTCTGGCCGAAGGTCGTCACCGGCCTGATCTTCGGGCTCCTGATCGCCCTCGCGGCGATCGGCGCCTCGCTGATCTACGGCGTGACCGGCCTGAACAACTTCGCCCACGGCGAGCTGGTCACCTTCGGCGCGCTGATGGCGTACCTCTTCTCCGGGGTCTTCGGACTCCCGGCGCTGCTGGCCATCCCGATCGCGGTGATCCTCGGCGGGGCCTTCGGCTTCGTCCAGGACGGACTGCTCTGGAAGCCGCTGCGGAAGAAGGGCATCCAGCTCATCCCGCTGATGATCGTGACGATCGGCCTCTCGCTGGCCCTGCGCTACGTGTTCGTCTTCTTCTTCGGAGCCGACCGGCTCTCGCTCCCCAACAGCACCGCTCCGTTCTTCACGGTGCCGGAGCTCGGGATCAGCCTGAAGTTCACCGACATCGTCGGCGCCGTCGTCGGCGTCGTCTGCATCGTCGCCGTGGCCTACGTCCTCACGAAGACGAAGATCGGCAAGGCGATGCGGGCGGTCTCGGACAACCGGGCCCTCGCCTCCGCCTCGGGCATCAACGTCGAGCGCGTCATCCGCGTCGTCTGGGTGATGTCGGGCGCTCTCGCCGCGCTGGCGGGCGTCTACATCGGCTACTACCAGTCGCTGCGCTGGGACACGGGAGCGTCGATCCTGCTGCTGATCTTCGCGGCGATCACGCTCGGCGGACTCGGCTCCGCCTACGGCGCGCTGGTCGGCTCGCTCATCATCGGACTGATGATGAACATCTCGACGATCTGGATCCCGGAGAACCTCAAGTACGTGGCTCCGCTCGTTCTCATGATCATCATCCTCCTGGTCAGGCCGCAGGGAATCCTGGGCCGCAAGGAACGGATCGGCTAGGACACCATGAACCTCAACTTCATCTGGCTGGCGATCGGGCAGATCGTCGATCCCACTGTCGCCGCGTACGCGCTGGCGACCATCGGCCTGGTCATCCACTTCGGATTCACGGGGCTGCTCAACTTCGGACAGGCCGGCTTCATGGCAGTGGGCGGCTACGCCTTCGCCATCACCTCGGTCAAGTTCGAATGGCCCGTCTGGGGCTCCTTCCTCGCGACGATCGTCGCGGCGACCGTCTTCGCGCTCATCCTGGGCATCCCGACGCTGCGGCTGCGGGCCGACTACCTCTCGATCGTCACGATCGCGGCGGCGGAGATCATCCGGCTCTCGGTCAAGACCCCCGAGTTCTCGGCGATCACCGGCGGCTCGGAGGGCATCAACGGCGCGGCGAAGGCGTTCAACGACCTCAACCCGCTGCCCGAGGGCCGCTGGGGCATCGGCGTGCTCACCTACAGCCAGGACCAGTGGTGGGTGCGGATCGTCGGCTGGGGCCTCGTGCTCCTGGCCTGCCTCCTGGTGTTCCTCCTGATGCGCAGCCCCTGGGGTCGCGTCATCAAGGGCATCCGCGAGGACGAGGACGCCGTGCGCTCGCTCGGCAAGAACGTCTTCTCGTACAAGATCCAGGCGCTCATCCTGGGCGGCGTGCTCGGAGGCCTCGCAGGAGCGCTGTTCATCCTCCCCCGCTCGCTCCAGCCCGACAACTACGGCACCCAGCTCACGTTCTTCCTCTACACGATCATGCTGCTGGGCGGCGCCGCGACGGTCTTCGGACCCGTCGTCGGCTCGATCATCTTCTGGGTCGTCCTCGGTCTGACCGACGGACTGCTCACGCTCGGGATCGACACCGGGGTCCTCAACAACGACCTCATCCGCCTCACCACCGTGCAGACCGGACCCATCCGGTTCATCGTGGTGGGGGTAGCCCTCATGCTCCTGGTGATCTTCAGACCCCAGGGGATCTTCGGCAAGAAGAAGGATCTGCACTTTGCCTAAGACGCCGGTCTCGGACATCACCGAGGAAGCAATCGTCCCCGGGGTCAGGAAGAAGGACCCCATCGTCGTCGCCGACAACGTCAGCCGCCGCTTCGGCGGCCTGACCGCGGTCGACGTCGAGCACCTCGAGATCCCCCGCGGATCCATCACCGCCCTGATCGGCCCGAACGGGGCCGGCAAGACCACGTTCTTCAACCTGCTGACGGGCTTCGACAAGCCCAACACCGGCAAGTGGAACTTCAAGGGCAAGAACCTCGCCAACGTCCCGGCCTACCGGGTGTCGCGGATGGGCATGGTGCGCACGTTCCAGCTCACCAAGGCGCTCGGCGGCATGACGGTGCTCGAGAACATGCTGCTCGGCGCGAAGGGGCAGAAGGGCGAGAACATCTTCACCTCGCTCATCCGCCCGCTGTGGTCGAAGGAGGAGGACTCGATCGAGCAGCGCGCGATCCGCCTGCTCGAGAAGTTCAAGCTGGACACCAAGCGGGACGACTACGCGTCGAGCCTGTCGGGCGGCCAGAAGAAGCTGCTCGAGATGGCGCGGGCGCTGATGTCGGAGCCCGAGCTCGTCATGCTCGACGAGCCGATGGCCGGCGTGAACCCGGCGCTGACGCAGTCGCTCCTGGGTCACATCGTGAACCTGAAGGACGAGGGCATGACCGTGCTCTTCGTCGAGCACGACATGCACATGGTCAACACGATCGCCGACTGGGTGATCGTGATGGCCGAGGGCAAGGTCGTCGCCGAGGGCCCGCCCTCGACCGTGATGAACGACCCGGCCGTCATCGACGCGTACCTCGGCGCGCACCACGACACCGACCTGGGCACGATCGAGGGCCAGCTCGAGATCGCCGAGGAGATGGACTCCGACCTCGTCCGCGAGGACGTGGAGCGGCAGGCGGAGCAGGCCGGCGTCCCGACGCCCGGCCACGACGCTCCGGCCGCCGGAACGGCGTCCCCGTCGGCCTCCGCGCCGACGAGCGTCGCCCCGACGACCGACGCCCCGGCCGTCGAATTCGAGAAGGACGAGAGATGACCGCCGACACGACGACTCCGAACACCCTCGAGACGCACGATCTGCACGCGGGCTACGTGCCGGGGGTCAACATCCTCAACGGCTCGAACGTCTACGTGAAGCGCGGCGAGCTCGTCGGGATCATCGGCCCGAACGGTGCAGGCAAGTCGACGCTGCTGAAGGCGATGTTCGGCCTGGTCAACATCCGCCAGGGCACCGTCCTGCTGAACGGCGAGGACATCACCGGCCTCAAGGCCGACAAGCTGGTGTCCAAGGGCGTGGGCTTCGTGCCGCAGAACAACAACGTCTTCCCGTCGCTCACCATCGAGGAGAACCTCGAGATGGGCATGTACCAGAAGCCGAAGCTGTACAAGGAGCGGCTCGAGTTCGTCACCGAGCTCTTCCCGGAGCTCAGCAAGCGGCTCAAGCAGCGCTCGGGGTCGCTCTCGGGCGGTGAGCGCCAGATGGTGGCGATGTCGCGGGCTCTGATGATGGACCCGTCGATGCTGCTGCTCGACGAGCCCAGCGCCGGCCTGTCCCCGATGCGGCAGGACGAGACCTTCGTCAACGTGCAGCGGATCAACCGCGCGGGCGTCTCGATCATGATCGTCGAGCAGAACGCGCGGCGGGCGCTGCAGATCTGCGACCGCGGCTACGTCCTCGACCAGGGCCGCGACGCCTACGAGGGCGCGGGCCGGGAGCTGATGAACGATCCGAAGGTCATCGAGCTCTACCTGGGCACGCTCGCGACGACCAACGAGGTCACCACGAGCACCCCGACCGTCGGCGGCTGACCCCCGCTGCGAAGGGCCCGTCGTCTCCGGACGGCGGGCCCTTCGTCGTTGCCGGGGCGCGGAGCGGGCGCGAGCGGGCCGAGGGGCCGGTGCGGCTCCGGGGCGGAGGCGGGGCCGCTCGCGCAGGGCGCCGGGCGGCTCGGAGACCACTCCGAGCAGGGCGGGAAGGCAGGCGGCTCGGTGCCCGGAGACGCGCCGGCAAGGGGTGCCGCAGAAGGGAGGCGGGGGGCCGCTCTCCCGGCGCGGACAGGCCTTCACCGGTCTCTCCGCGATGCCCGCCGAACCCCCGGAAAGTCGGCGGAACGGCGGGCCGGACCCTCGGTCTCCTGTCCGCGGGACGAGGGCAGGACAGCGAGAGTCTCTCCGCACCAGCGACACCCACGAGGGGGACAGGATATCGCCCTGCCTGCCGTAGTTTTGGGGACACGGGACAGCCCTGCAGGGGGACGTCCCGCTCCCCTCTCCCCCGGTAGGGACCGCGATCGGCCGCCGATCTCCTCCCCTCCCCGCAGCGCCTCGAGCGCCGCGTCGTCCGCCTCGAAGGAGCCGACCATGAAGAGATACACCCCCGCCCCTGTGGAACTCGGAGCCGGCTTCGGCACCGGTGCGATCGGCGACTACGAGCGCTGGCGCGTCGTCGGCGTCTACGCCCAGGTCGTCATCGCCGAGACCACCGGCGGCAAGCGCCGCAACTACAGCCGTTCCTTCGTCACGTACCGCCTGGCGCAGGAGGCGGAGCTGCTCCGCGCCTCCTAGGCCCTCCGCACTCCACGAGCGCGCGTCCTCCCACTGGAGGGCGCGCGCTTCTGCGTTCCCGCTCGACGTCGTCGCTCCCGCCCGCGGTTCGGCAGGGCGCCCCCTCGAGGCCGGGAGAGGCGCTCGGAGGCGCGTACAGGCAGTCAGAGCCGCTCCTCCTCCCGGGTGGCTCCTCGACGCCACGCCGGGCCCTGGACGCCGCGGAGCCGTCCGCCCGCACCCGACAGCGGCCACCCTCCCGGACGACCGCCGCGCCTCGCTGCGTCCGCACGACCGGCGCGTCTCCTGCTCTCCGCTCCGGGAACGGCGGAGGGGCCCGGTCCGAAGACCGAGCCCCTCAGGGATGCGGCAGGAGCCGCGTCACCGCGTCGTCAGTTCAGCGAACCCTCGACGGTCTCCTCGAAGGAGGTGGTGTTGCCCGTGCCGTACTTGTAGATCGAGACCGAGGCCTCGCTGGTGTCGCCGTTCTCGTCGAACGAGATCGGGCCGGAGAGGCCGTCGTAGTCGACGTCCTCGCCGTCGGCGATGAGCTTCGCGCAGTCGGCGAAGGTCGTGCACTTGGTGCCGCCCTCCGAGACCGACATGAGGTTGTCGCGGATGGTCGCACCGTCCGTCGCCTTGCCCTGGAGCGCGGCGAGAGCGGTCAGGACCGTGGCGTCGTACGACTCCGGCGCGTAGCTGAACACGGTCAGCGCGTCGTTGCCCTGCGACTCGACGAGCGACTGCAGCTTGCCCTGGAAGTCCTCGGACGCCTGGACGCCCGGGTTGGTGAACTGGGCGCCGGCGATGTCGACGTTGGTGTCGGACTCGCCGATGACGCCGTAGTTGCCGTCCGTGCCGTAGAGCTTCGAGAAGTCGAAGCCCTTGGCCGAGAGCTGCTCCGCGATGGTCTTGATCTCGTCGAACGAGATGACGACCAGCGCGTCGGGGTTCGGGGCGAGGACCGAGGTCAGCGCCGAGTTGAAATCGGTCGAGGCCGGCTCGAAGATCTCCTCGGCCGCGACGGATGCTCCGCCCGCCTCGAGGGTCTCCTTGATGTTCTTCTCGAGGCCGGTGCCGTACGCGTCGTTCATGTACAGGATCGAGACGTTGGTCTTGCCGTCGCCGAGGATCTTGTTGCCGAGGATTCGGCCCTGGAGCACGTCCGAGGGAGCGGTGCGCCAGTAGTAGCCGTCGTCGTCGTAGGTCGTGAAGTCCGGCGAGGTGTTGGCCGGCGAGATCTGGACGACGCCCGCCTGGGTCACCTGGTCGATGAAGGTCTTCGAGACGCCCGAGGACGCCGCGCCGATGATGGCGGAGACGTTGTCGGCGATGAGGGACGTGGCCGACTGCGTCGCGATGTCGGTCGTGGTGTCGCCCGAGTCCTTCTGCTCCACGTCGATCGTGATGCCGGCCTTGGCGTCGTTGATGTCGACGACCGCCTGGTCGACGCCCGCGATCTCGGGCGGGCCGAGGACGGCGAGGGTGCCGGTCTGCGGGAGGATCGTGCCGATCTTGAGGGACAGGTCGCCCGAGCCGCTGTCGCCGCTCGATCCGCTGTCGCCGCCGCCGGCGCAGCCGGCGAGGACGAGAGCGCTGGCGCCCAGAATGGCGACGCCGCCGAGGGTTGCCCGGAGGGACCGCGCGCGGGCCGAGCCGGCCTTCGCGTAAACGCCCATGTTGCTCCTTGAGAGGTGTGTGTCAGTGGGAGCGGCGCCGGTGGCAACCGCTCGGCCAACCTAACCTTCGAAGCAGCCGTGAACAATACAGGGGTGTTACCAATACGTTTCGCGACCGGATCGTTACCATTCCGCTGTCGCGCCGCGCCAGGACGACGCGTTCCGCAGATCAGACGGAGGATCGGCGCCGTCTGCGCTCCGCGGCGACGAGGTCGCCTGAGAAGATCGCCAGGGCGGCCCACACCAGCGCGAAGCCGATCCAGCGCTCGAGCGGCATCTCCTCGTGCAGGACGAAGGCCCCGACGAGGAACTGCAGGAACGGCGTCAGGTACTGCACGAAGCCGACGATCGACAGCGGGAGGCGCCGGGCGGCGCCCGCGAACAGGAGCAGCGGGACGGCCGTGACGATCCCGGCCGAGGCGAGGATGAGGGCGTGCCCCGTCCCCTCCGTCGTCAGGGTCAGCCCCACCGTGGAGCCGACGACCGCCAGCTGCACCACGGCGAGCGGCGTCAGCCAGAGCGTCTCGAGCGTCAGCCCGCCGACCGCGTCCACCGTGCCGCCGACGCGGCTCTTCACCAGGCCGTAGAGGCCGAACGAGAAGGCGAGGGCGAGCGAGATCCACGGGAAGGATCCGTAGCCCACCGCGATGACCAGAACCGCGACGGCGCTGACGCCCATCGCGGCCCACTGCAGGGGCCGGAGGCGCTCGCGCAGCACCAGGACGCCCAGCAGCACCGTGACCAGCGGGTTCATGAAGTAGCCCAGGGCCGCCTCGATGACGTGGCCCGTGGTCGTGGCGATCACGTAGACCTGCCAGTTGACGTAGATGAGCACGCCCGCGATCGCCATCACGCCGAGCAGGCGGGGGCGGCGCAGCAGCGCGCCGAAGGAGCGCCAGCCGCGGAGGACCGTGAGCAGGATCACGCAGAAGACGAGCGAGAAGAGCACCCGGAACGCGACGATCTCGAACGGCGAGGCCGGCGCCATCGCGATGAAGTAGAGGGGCATCGCACCCCAGAGCAGGTAGGCCGAGAACGCGAACAGCAGCCCCGTGCCGGACATCCCGCCCGGGCGTCCCGCCGCTCCGAGCGCCTCCACTCCTTCGCCGACGGGCACGTCCGAAGGGGACGGCGAGACGGCCTCGGCAGGGGTGCGGGAGCTGGTCACTCCCCCGATGCTACGCAGGCGCGGGGTGGGAGGACGGCCCCGCAGCGGGCGGATCAGGCCACTGGTCGCGAGGAGGACCGGGAACGACGGAAGGGCCCGCCGACCGAGGTCGACGGGCCCTTCCGAGGGATGCTGCCTAGCGGACGACGACCGCGAGGACGTCGCGAGCGGAGAGGACCAGCAGGTCCTCGCCACCGAACTTGACCTCGGTTCCGCCGTACTTGGAGTAGATCACCTTGTCGCCGACGGCGACGTCGAGCGGCACGCGGTTGCCGTTGTCGTCGATGCGACCGGGTCCGACGGCGACGACCTCGCCCTCCTGCGGCTTCTCCTTGGCGGTATCGGGGATGACGAGACCGGAAGCGGTCACCTGCTCCGCCTCGACCTGCTTGATGACGATGCGATCTTCGAGCGGCTTGATGGACACCGACACGGTTGACCTCTTTCTTGACGACGATGTGGGCGGAACGCGGTTCTGGCACACACGCTCCGAGAGTGCTAGATCCATCGTAGGGGCTCCGCTGGCACTCGTGCAATCAGAGTGCCAAGCGGGGCGGCGGACCCGCCGGGAGGCCGTGGCCTACCATGGCCGGATGCGACGCGACGAGCTGGTCGAGCTCCTCTCCCCCGAGGGCCTCCGGCTCCTCGACTCCCTCGACGGCTACCGGTCCGACGACCTGGTGCGGGCCGTGGCACGCCTCCGGGCCGCCGGCCACTCCCCCGTCCTCGTCGCCGCGGTGCTCACCCAGGCGAGGCTCCGGCAGAAGGCGGAGGCGAAGTTCGGCGAGTTCGCCCGCTCGATGCTCTTCACGGACGCGGGACTCGAGCAGGCGACGCGGCTGCGCGTCGCCGCCCTGCACGCCGGCCGGTTCGCCGCGGCGGGAGCGGCGCGCGTCGCCGACCTCGGCAGCGGGATCGGCGGCGACGCCCTCGCGATGGCCGCGATCGACCTGGCGGTCACCGCCGTCGAGGCCGACGAGGTCACCGCGACCCTGGCCAGCTTCAACCTCGCCCCGTTCCCCGCGGCGAGCGCCGTGCACTCGACGGCCGAGGCCTTCGACCTCGACGGCTTCGACGCCGTCTACCTGGACCCGGCACGCCGCACGGCGGGCCACCGCGAGACCCGCCGGCTCGACGATCCGGACGACTACTCCCCCTCGCTCGACTTCGCGTTCGGCCTGGCCGAGCATCGTCCCGTGGGCGTGAAGGTGGGTCCCGGCTTCGACCGCGAGCGCCTGCCGCGGGACGCCGAGGCGCAGTGGGTCTCGGTCGACGGGGAGCTGGTCGAGACCGGGCTCTGGTTCGGTTCTCTGGCGCGCGCGGGCGTGCGCCGCTCCGCTCTGCTGCTCGGCGCGACCGGCTCCTCCGAGCTCACCGCGGCGGGCGACAGCGAGGACGAGGAGGTCGGCCCCCTCGGCGCGTTCGTGCACGAGCCGGACGGCTCCGCGATCCGCGCGCGCCTCCTGGGCGAGCTCGCGCGCTCCAGCGGCTCGCGGATGCTCTCGCCCGGCATCGCCTATCTGACGGGCGACGATGCGGCCGCCTCGCCCTTCCTCCGCAGCTTCCGGGTCCTCGCCGAGCTGCCGCTGGACGAGCGCACGCTGGCGAAGGAGCTGCGCACCCGCGGCATCGGCGTGCTCGAGATCAAGAAGCGCGGGGTGGACGTCGACCCCGCCCGCTTCCGCAAGCGGCTGGGCCTCTCCGGCACCGGCAGCGCGGTGCTGATCCTGACGCGGATCGCCGGGCGCCACCGCGCGCTGCTCGCGGAGCGCGTCGAGCGGCCCGCGCCGGCTCAGTAGCCGGAGGTGCCGGCGGCGAGGGCCACCACGACGAAGACGAGGAAGACCGCCAGGTAGATCAGCGAGACGGCGATGCCGGCGAACCCGGTGATGATCGCGGTCAGCGCGAATCCGCGTGCGGCCGGCTCGCGCCGGCGTCCGAGGAAGCCGAGCACGACGGCCGGAGCCGACAGCAGGAAGCCGAAACCGGCGGCGAAGAGCGTGATGACCAGGCCGACGATGCCGAGGATCATCCCGACGAGGCTCAGCGTGCGGGGGACGACGGGCGCCGGAGCGGCCGCGTAGGCGGCGGGGTGGCCGGGCGCGGAGGAGTAGGCGGGCGCCGAGGGGTACGCGGGCGGCGGCGGCGGCGACCCGTAGGCCGGCGGTGCGGAGTCGGTGAGCGGCACCGACGGCTGCGAAGCGGCCGAGGGCGGAGCGGGCGGGGCCGGGGGGACGGGCGGGGCCGGCGGGACCGGGACGGAGCCGTGCTGCTCGTCGGAGCCGGGGCCGGGACGGGTGCTGTCGTCGCTCATGGCGCGAGTCTAGCCAGCACCCGGGCGGCGGCGGAGGGGTTCCGTCCGCTCACGCGGGCAGGTAGCCGCCGTCGCGCAGGTCGCCGACGAAGGCCGTCCAGGCGAGGTAGGCGATCACCGCGACGACGATCGCGAGGTAGCCCAGCACGAAGCCGGCGACCGCGAGACCGCGGCCGCGCTGTCCGGAGCGTCGGGCCTGGGCGAAGCCGATGTGGCCGAGGACGATGGCGGCGGGCGCCAGCCCCAGCAGTCCGCACACCAGAGCCGCGACCGCGAGCGGATTCATCGGCGGGCGGCGGGGCGGGAGACCGGGGTAGGGATCGGCGGCGGCCGTCGGCGGCGGGTAGGCCGCCGACGGCTCGCCGAGCGGAGGGGCGAACGGCGCGGGCGCCGGTCCGGTCTGCGGTCCGGGCGCGGTGTCGTCGGTCACGGTGTCCTCCTGGTGGTGCGGGCGCCCCCGAGCCTCGGAGGCGTGTCGATCAGTACCCGGTCGAGGGCATGGTCGCCGCGATCGAGAAGAGCGCGACGAACGAGATGATGGTGATGATGATCGCGACGAAGCCGATGATGACGGCGGCGAGGGCGAGGCCGCGGCCCTTCTCCCCCGTGCGCTTGATCTGCGACAGGGCGATGAAGCCCAGCACGATGCCCACGATGGAGACGAAGAACGAGGCGATGAAGCCGATGATCGCCAGGATGTTGTAGCGGTCGGACGCGGGCGTGTACGGAGTGGTCATGGAATCCCCCAGGGTCAGGAACGAGCGGATGCGGCCAAGAGTGGCAGTGGCACGATCCGCCTGTCAAAAAGCTGGACGGCGCTTGCGCGGCCCGGCCGCCGCCCGGTAGAGGCCTCAGCGGACCTGGATCTCGGTGACCGGGAGGGTCGAGTCGGCCCCGAAGCCGAGCCCCGACGGCGGATGCCCCGCCTCGATCAGCTGCGCCGCCAGTGCGGCGATCATCGCGCCGTTGTCGGTGCAGAGCGAGAGCGCCGGGATCCGGAGGGTCACTCCCGCGGCCGCGCACCGCTCCTCCGCCAGCGCGCGCACCCGGGCGTTGGCGACCACGCCGCCGCCGAGCAGGAGGCGCGGCACGCCCCGGTCGCGGCAGGCGGCGAGCGCCTTCGTGAGCAGGACGTCGGCGACCGCCTCGCGGAAGCTCGCCGCGACGTCGGCCACGGGCACCTCCTCCCCCGCGTCCTGGCGCTTCTCGACCCAGCGGGCGACCGCGGTCTTCAGCCCTGAGAACGAGAAGTCGTAGCGGTGGCGCTCGAGGTCCTTCGGCAGGCTGAGCCCGCGGGGGAAGCGGATCGCCTTCGGGTCCCCGTCCGCCGCCACCCGGTCGATCTGCGGTCCGCCCGGATAGGGCAGGCCCAGGACTCGCGCCACCTTGTCGAAGGCCTCGCCGGCGGCATCGTCGATGGTCTCGCCGAGCAGCTCGACGTCCGACACCAGATCGCGCACGTGCAGGAGCGAGGTGTGCCCGCCCGAGACCAGCAGCGCGATCGTCGGCACCTCGACGGGGCTGCCCTCGCTGCCGTCGGCCCGGAGGACGTCGGCTCCCACGTGTCCGACGAGGTGGTTCACGGCGTAGAGCGGCAGGCCGAGCGAGACGGCGAGCGCCTTCGCCGCTCCGACGCCGACCATGAGGGCGCCCGAGAGCCCCGGTCCGCTGGTGACCGCGATCGCGTCCAGGTCGCCGAGCGCGACACCGGCCTCGGAGAGCGCCGCGTGCAGGGCGGGCTCGAGCGCCTCCAGGTGCGCCCGGGCGGCCACCTCGGGCACGACGCCGCCGTAGCGGGCGTGCTCCTCCATCGAGGAGGCGATGGTGTTCGAGAGCAGCGTCGTGCCGCGGACGATGCCGATCCCCGTCTCGTCGCAGCTGGTCTCGATGCCGAGGACGAGGGGTCCGGTGCTCACGGGGTCTCCTGGGTCGGGGTCGGCGGCCGGCGCATCACGATCGCGTCCACTCCGTCGGGCTGGTAGTAGGCGGGGCGGACGCCGATCTCCTCGAAGCCCTCCGAGCGGTAGAGGGTCTGCGCGGCGGGGTTGTCGGCGCGGACCTCGAGGAAGACCTCGCGGGCGCCGCGTTCGCCGGCCGCCTCGAGGAGCGTGCGCAGCAGGCGGCGGCCGAGGCCGGTGCGGCGGACCCGGGCGACGACCGCGATCGTCTGCACGTCGCCCTCGTGGGCGCCGACGGGGCAGAGGAGCCCGGCGTAGCCGACCACCTCGCCGTCCTGCTCGGCGACCAGGTACCGGGTGTGACGGCTCCGGATCTCCTCCGCCATCATCCCGCGCGACCAGGCGTCGCCGGCGAACTCGGACTCCTCGATCGCCATGACAGCGTCGAGGTCGTCCGCCTGCGCGTCGCGGAGCACGGCCTCGCTCATGCGGTCACCCGCTTGGGGCCGGCGGACAGCGTGACGTCGGGCGAGCGGAGGTAGAGGGGCTCGTCCGCGGCACCGGGCCGACCGGCCGCGCGCAGGCGGGCGGCCACGACTCCGAGCTCGCCGGCGGAGACAGACTCGGCCTCCAGGCGCGGGAGCTCCGGATGCGGGAGGGCCGGCGGCTTGTCCAGGCCCGGGCCGGCGAGGCGGACGGGGAGCCCCTGATCGTCGAGCCCGTCGTAGGCGCTCCAGTACAGCTCTCGGCGGCGGGCGTCGGTGACGACGAGGAAGCCCGCGGCGCGCCCGTGCCTCAGCGCGGCGAGCGCGATCGCGTCGTGCGAGACCACGGGGAGGGTGGGGACGCCGCGGCCGAGCGCGAAGGCCCGGGCGGCGGCGATCCCGACCCGGAGGCCGGTGAAGGGGCCGGGGCCCATGCCCACGGCGACCGCCTCGATGCCCCCGGGAGCCACGTCGGCCGCCTCGAGCGCCTCCTGGATCAGCCGGCCGACCACCTCCGCGTGGCGCATGGTGTCGGTCTCGGTGCGCTCCGAGCGCACGGCGCCCGCGGAGTCGACGACGGCGACGGAGGTTCCGGAGGAGGTGTCGATCGCGAGGAGCACGCGTCCAGGGTACCCGCGGGCTCAGCTCCAGCCGGTGCCGCGGAAGCGGACGGTCCGCGGCTCGATCGGCTCCTCGCCCTCCTCGGCGTCGGAGCCGGCGGTCGGCCGCTCGATGACCACGTCGAGCCAGGACTCCGCGACGCCGTCCAGCATCCCGGCCCCCCACTCCACGACGACCACCGAGCGCGCCGAATCGAGGTCGAGGTCGTCGAGCTCGACCGGCGAGCCCACGCGATAGGCGTCGACGTGCACGAGCGGCGGCCCGTCGTGCAGCGGCGGGTGCGTCCGCGCGATCACGAAGGTGGGGCTCGTCACGGGACCCCGCACGTCGAGGCCCTCGCCGAGCCCGCGCGTGAAGGTCGTCTTGCCCGCGCCGAGCGGCCCGGTCAGCACCAGCAGGTCGCCGGCGCGCAGCACTCGGCCGAGCTCGCGGCCGAGCTCCGCCATGGCCTCCGGATCGGCGACCTCGACGACGCGGTCCGCGAACCAGGAGCGCTCAGGCACGGCCGTCCGCCGCGCTCAGCAGCCGCCGCTGGACCCGCGGCCCGAGCCGGGTGACCAGCTCGTAGTTGATGGTGCCGCACCACCGCGCCCACTCGTCTACCGAGGGGACGCCGGTCGTCGGGTCGCCCCAGAGCGTCACCGGGTCGCCCGTCGCGACGCTCGCATCCCCCACGTCGACGACGAACTGGTCCATCGCGACCCGCCCGGCGATCCGGTGGCGGCGGCCGCCGATCGAGACCTCCGCGACGCCGGAGGCGCTCCGCGGGATGCCGTCCGCGTAGCCGAACGGCACGAGCGCGAGGGTCGTCCCGCCCTCGGCCCGCCAGGTGTAGTCGTAGCTCACGCCGGTCCCGTGGGGCACCCGGCGGACGCCGGCGACGCGGCCCTGGA
The DNA here is from genome assembly GCF_002932515.1 of Rathayibacter sp. AY1D5. Classification (NCBI taxonomy): domain Bacteria; kingdom Bacillati; phylum Actinomycetota; class Actinomycetes; order Micrococcales; family Microbacteriaceae; genus Rathayibacter; species Rathayibacter sp. AY1D5. The sequence continues at coordinate 16,689 of NZ_PSVU01000002.1, read as the reverse complement.
GCGTCATCGCCGGGACGAGCCCGAGCTGGAGCGAGGTCTCGTCCTCGAACGGCGAGAGTCCGTAGAGGGCGATGCCGCTGCGCACCATGTCGAGGCGTGTCTCCGGGAGTCGCAGCGCCGCCGCCGTCGCCGCGAGGTGCAGGACCGGCACCTGCACCCCGTGCGCGGCCAGCACGGCCTCGGCGCGGCGGAGGAGCGCGAGTTGGGCGAGGTCGTCCTCGCGCGAGGTGTTGGACAGGTGCGAGAAGAGCCCGGTGAGGTGGACGGTGCCGCGAGCGCTGTGACGGGCGAGCGACTCCGCCAGGTGCGGCCACTCCTCCTCCGCGGCGCCGTTGCGGCTGAGGCCCGTGTCGACCTTGAGCTGCACGGCGGCGCGCACACCGCGGTCCTCCGCCGACTGCGCGAGCGTGTCGATCTGGTCGACGGAGGAGACGGCGACGTCGATCGAGTGCTCGAGCGCCGCGTCGAAGTCCTCGCCGGGGTCGTGCAGCCAGCAGAGGATCGGAGCGACGACGCCTGCCTCGCGCAGGGCCACGGCCTCCCGCAGCTCCGCGGTGCCGAGGGCGTCCGCGCCGCCGTCGAGCGCCGCCTGCGCCGCAGCCAGGGCGCCGTGCCCGTACCCGTTGGCCTTGACGACGGCCATCAGCCGTCGGGCACCGGTGAGCTCGCGTAGACGCGCGGCGTTCGCCGCCATCGCGTCGACGTCGATCACCGCCTCGCGGTACGACGCAGGGACGCTCACGACTCGGCCACCACGAACGCGCAGGCCACGCCCGCGTCATGCGTCATCGAGAGGTGCACGCGCGTGATCCCCCGCGCCTCCGCGGCCGCCCGGGCCGGGCCGTGCAGCGCGAAGGACGGATTCCCGTACTCGTCCCGCTCGACGACCATGTCGTGCCACCCGGCGCCCACGGAGTCGCCGAGCGCCTTGATCAGCGCCTCCTTGGCGGCGAAGCGGCCCGCCAGTGAGGCGACGGGGAGCGAGCGTTCGCTCTCGGCGAACAGCCGGTCGCGGAGCCGGGGCGTGCGCGTCAGCGAGCGCTCGAAGCGCGCGAGGTCCACGACGTCCACCCCGATCCCCACGATCACGGCTCGATCACTCGACCGTGACCGACTTGGCGAGGTTGCGCGGCTGGTCGACGTCGAGGCCCTTGGCGGCGGCGAGCTCCATCGCGAACATCTGCAGCGGGGTGACGGCGAGCAGCGGCTCGAACAGCGGGTCGGCGAGCGGGATCGGAACGACCTCGTCGGCGATCTGGATCGCGGCCGTGTCGCCCTGCTCCGCGATCGCGATGACGCGGGCGCCGCGGGCCTTGATCTCCTGGATGTTCGAGATCACCTTGCGCTGCAGCTCGTACGACTCGCTCGGGCTCGGCACGATCACGAACACGACCTGGCCCGGCTCGATCAGCGCGATCGGGCCGTGCTTGAGCTCGCCCGCCGCGAAGCCCTCGGCGTGGATGTAGGCGAGCTCCTTGAGCTTCAGCGCGCCCTCGAGCGCCACCGGGTAGCCGACGTGGCGGCCGAGGAACAGCACCGCGCGGGTGTCGGCCATCCAACCGGCCAGCTGGGCGATGTCGTCGGAGGCGTCGAGCACGCGGGAGAGCTTCTCCGGGATCGCGGCGAGCTGGGCCGCCTGCGAGGCGACGAGCTCGGTGGAGGCGGCTCCGCGCACCGCGGCCAGGTGCAGCCCGAAGAGGTAGAGCGCCGCGATCTGGGCGACGAAGGCCTTGGTCGAGGCGACCGCCACCTCCGGTCCCGCGTGCGTGTAGAGCACGGCGTCCGACTCGCGCGGGATCGTCGCGCCCTGGGTGTTGCAGACCGAGAGCGTCTTGGCGCCGTGCTCGCGGGCGTACTTGACCGCCATCAGCGTGTCCATCGTCTCGCCGGACTGGCTGATCGAGACGACGAGGGTGCGCGGGGTGAGCACCGGGTCGCGGTAGCGGAACTCGTGGCTGAGCTCGACCTCGACGGGGACGCGCGCCCATTTCTCGATCGCGTACTTGGCGACCATGCCCGAGTAGGCGGCCGTGCCGCAGGCGATGATCGTGATGCGGTCGATCTCCGTCAGCACCGGACCGAGCGCGTCGAGCTCGGGCAGCGTGATCGCGCCCTCGTGGATGCGGCCGCGGAGCGTGTTGGCGACGGCCTCGGGGCCCTCGGTGATCTCCTTGGCCATGAAGCTCGACCAGCCGCCCTTCTCGGACGCCGACGCGTCCCAGGCGATCTCGAACGGCTCGGTCTCGACGGGGTTGCCGAAGAAGTCGGTCACCGTGACGAGCTCCGGGGTGATCGTGACGATCTGGTCCTGGCCGATGGCGACCGCGCGGCGGGTGAACTCGACGAACGCCGCGACGTCGGAGCCGAGGAAGTTCTCCCCGTCGCCCAGGCCGATCACGAGCGGCGAGTTGCGGCGCGCGCCGACGACCACGCCGGGCTGGTCCTGGTGCAGGGCGAGCAGGGTGAACGCGCCCTCGAGGTGCGCGACGACGGCCTGGAAGGCGAGCACGAGGTCGCCGGTGCGGCGGTACTCGCGGGCGATCAGGTGCGCGGCGACCTCGGTGTCGGTCTCGCTCTCGAAGACGGCGCCCTCGGCGAGCAGCTGCTCCTTGAGCGGCTGGAAGTTCTCGATGATGCCGTTGTGGATGACGGCGAGCCTGCCCTCGTCCGCGAGGTGGGGGTGGGCGTTGCGGTCGGTCGGGCCGCCGTGCGTCGCCCAGCGGGTGTGGCCGATGCCCGTGGTGCCCTCGGCCAGCGGGTGCGCCTCGAGGTCGTCGACCAGGACGCTGAGCTTGCCCGAGCGCTTGCGGCTGTCGAGCTGCCCGTCGGCGTCGATCACGGCCACGCCGGCCGAGTCGTAGCCGCGGTACTCCAGACGCTTCAGGCCCCCGAGCAGCACGGCCAGGCTGTCGCGCTCACCGACGTATCCAACGATTCCACACATGCGCTCGATTCTAAGCGGCGCGGAGGCGCCTCCCGCGGCGTCGGGCACCCGGCGGGGCGGACGCTAGGATCGGTCCCCATGCCGTCGTCTCCTCGCGATCCCGCGCGCGACGCGCACCCCTCCCCCTTCGTCGAGATCGTCCGCTCCGACTGGGCCGAGCTCGCCCGCACCACGGAGCTGCCGCTGTCGGAGACCGAGGTCGTGCAGCTGCGGGGGCTGGGCGACCGGCTGAGCCTCACCGAGGTCGCGGAGGTCTACCTGCCGCTCTCGCGCCTGCTGAGCCTGTACGCCGGTGGCGCGCGGCACCTGCACCGCGCGACGAGCACGTTCCTCGGGGAGCGCGCGCAGCCGACTCCGTTCGTGATCGGCGTCGCGGGGTCGGTCGCGGTGGGCAAGTCGACGATCGCGCGCCTGCTGCGGGAGCTGCTCGCCCGCTGGGAGGACACGCCCCGCGTCGAGCTGGTGACCACCGACGGCTTCCTGCTGCCCAACCGCGAGCTGGAGCGCCGCGGTCTGATGAGCCGCAAAGGCTTCCCCGAGTCGTACGACCGGCGGGCGCTGCTGCGCTTCGTCTCGGAGGTGAAGGGCGGGGCCGCGGAGGTGCGCGCGCCGTTCTACTCGCACCTGTCCTACGACATCGTCCCCGACGCCGAGATCGTCGTGCGGCGGCCGGACGTGCTGATCGTCGAGGGCCTGAACGTGCTGCAGCCGCCGGTGCCCGGTCACGGCCTGGCGGTGAGCGACCTGTTCGACTTCACCGTCTACGTCGACGCCCGGACCAGCGACATCGCGCGCTGGTACGAGGAGCGCTTCCTCACCCTGCAGCAGGGCGCGTTCGCGAATCCGAACTCCTACTTCCACCGCTACGCGGCGCTCAGTCCGGACGAGGCCCGTGAGCGCGCGCGGAGCATCTGGGCCGCGATCAACGAGCCGAACCTGCTGCAGAACGTGCGCCCCACCCGCTCCCGCGCGAGCCTGGTCCTCCGCAAGCAGGCCGACCACACGGTCTCCTCGGTCCTCCTCCGCAAGATCTGACCGCGCCCCCGGTCGCTGTTCGCCGCCGCGCGCACCGCGCAGCCACCGACCTCCTCGAACCCCTCCACCGCAGGATCGGTGCAGGCTCGGGACCACCCGCGAGCCGACGGCGGGAATCGCGTGCCGAGCCGATTCACCCGCGGCGAACGCGAACCGCTCCACCCGCGCAACGACCTCGCGAAGCCGACCGCGAGGGGCCGCGCAAGGAGCGGCCCCGCAACAAGCACCGCCGCGTGCCAAGCGATTCACCCGCGGCGAACGCGCCCCGCTCCAGCCATCGCAACCACCTCGCGAAGCCGACCGCGAGGGGCCGCGCAGGGAGCGGCCCCGCAACGAACACCGCCGTCGCGGGAATCGCGTGCCAAGCGATTCACCCGCGGCGAACGCGCCCCGCTCCAGCCATCGCAACCACCTCGCGAAGCCGACCGCGAGGGGCCGCGCAGGGAGCGGCCCCGCA
>NZ_PSVU01000002.1:0-12246 GCF_002932515.1 Rathayibacter sp. AY1D5 | reverse complement strand
CGCGTGCCAAGCGATTCACCCGCGGCGAACGCGCCCCGCTCCAGCCATCGCAACCACCTCGCGAAGCCGACCGCGAGGGGCCGCGCAGGGAGCGGCCCCGCAACGAACACCGCCGCGTGCCCAGCGATTCCCGCGCGGCGAACGCACCCCGCTCCACCCATCGCGACCACCTCCCCAAGCCGACCGCGAGGAGCCGCGCAGGGAGCGGCCCAACCCACGAGCCGTCGTGGGAATCGCGTGCCAAGCGATTCACCCGCGGCGAACGCACCCCGCTCCACCCATCGCGACCACCTCCCCAAGCCGACCGCGAGGAGCCGCGCAGGGAGCGGCTCCTTAAGAACGCAGCCGCTCGAGCACGACCGCGGCGAGCGATTCGGCGAGGCGGTCGGCCGTCTCCTGCGTCTTCGCCTCAACCATGACGCGCACCATCGGCTCCGTGCCGGAGGGGCGCAGGAGCACGCGGCCGTCGCTGCCGAGCTCGGCGGTGGCGTCGGCGACGGCGGAGGCGATGACCTCGTCGTCGCGGACGCCCTCGCGGTCGACGCCGCGTACGTTGAGGAGGGTCTGCGGGAAGACGGACATGACGGCGGCCAGGTCGGCGATCGTGCGTCCGGTGCGGGCCATCTCGGCCGCGAGCTGGAGGCCGGTGAGCACGCCGTCGCCGGTGGTGGCGTAGCGGCTCATGATGACGTGGCCGGACTGCTCCCCGCCGAGCGAGTAGCCGCCGTCGTTCATCGCCTCGAGGACGTAGCGGTCGCCGACCGCGGTCTCGATGACGCGGATGCCGGCGTCGCGCATGGCGAGCTTGAGGCCGAGGTTGCTCATGACGGTGGCCACGAGGACGTCGTCGCGGAGGGCGCCGCGGCGGGCCATGGCTGTCGCGAGGATCGCCATGATCTGGTCGCCGTCGACGATGCGGCCCTCGGCGTCCACTGCGAGGCAGCGGTCGGCGTCGCCGTCGTGGGCGATGCCGATGTCGGCGCCGGCCGCGCGGACGGCGTCGGCGACGTTGTCGAGGTGGGTGGAGCCCACTCCGTCGTTGATGTTGAGGCCGTCGGGGTCGTTGCCGATGACGGTGACGGTCGCTCCGGCGTCGGTGAACACTTGGGGCGAGATGCCGGCGGCGGCGCCGTGCGCGCAGTCGATGACCACGTGCAGGCCGTCGAGACGGGTGCCCTCGAGGGATCCGAGCAGGTGGAGGACGTAGCGGTCCTCCGCGTCGGAGAAGCGGGTGATGCGGCCGACGTCGGCTCCGGTCGGCGTGAGCGGGGGGACTCCGAGGGCCGCTTCGATGCGGTTCTCGAGCTCGTCCGGGAGTTTGCGTCCGCCGGCGGCGAAGAACTTGATGCCGTTGTCGGCTGCGGGGTTGTGCGAGGCCGAGATCATCACGCCGAAGTCGGCGTTCTCGTCGGCGATGAGATAGGCGGTGGCGGGCGTCGGGATGACGCCGGCGTCGAGCACGTCGACTCCCGCGCTCGCGAGACCCGCCGCGACCGCGGCTCCGATGAACTGACCGGAGATGCGGGGGTCGCGGGCGAGCACGGCGACGGGCCGACGGCCCTCGGCCCGGGCGGCCGCTCCGAGTACACGGGCGGCCGCCTGGGCGAGGCCGAGAGCCAGGTCGGCCGTGACCTCGCGATTAGCGAGGCCACGGACGCCGTCTGTTCCGAACAGGCGCGGCATGGTGCGCAGTCCCTTCTCGAGCTGCTGGTCGTGCGGCCGTCAGGCCGCGTCGACTAGCGCTTCGAGAACTGGGACGCCTTGCGGGCCTTCTTGAGACCGGCCTTCTTGCGCTCGATGACGCGGGCGTCGCGAGTCAGGAAGCCCGCCTTCTTCAGGATCGCGCGGTTGTTCTCGCGGTCGATCTCGTTGAGCGCACGGGCGATGGCGAGGCGCAGCGCGCCGGCCTGGCCGGAGGGGCCGCCGCCGGTGATCTTGGCGACCACGTCGTAGGAGCCGATCAGGTCGAGCACCTTGAAGGGGTCGGTGATCAGCTGCTGGTGCAGCTTGTTGGGGAAGTACTCCGCGAACTCGCGGGCGTTGACGGTCATGCCGCCGTTGCCGGGGACGAGGCGCACGCGGGCGATGGCCTGCTTGCGTCGGCCCACGGCTGCGCCGGAGACGTTGAGGACGGCGCGGGGCGTCGTGGACGCCTCGGTGGCCGGGCTTTCGGTGGAGTAGCTCTCGGGAGCCACGTCGATCTGGTCTGCGATCTTCGCCACGGTGTAGGTGATCCTTTGTCTTCGAAGTCTGGGGTGTCGGGGAGGGCCGGAGCCTACTGGGCGACCTGGGTGAAGGCGTACGCCTGCGGCTGCTGGGCCGCGTGGGGGTGCTCGGATCCCGTGTAGACCTTCAGCTTGCGCAGCTGGGCGCGGCCGAGGGAGTTCTTGGGGAGCATGCCGCGGATGGCCTTCTCGACGGCGCGGACCGGGTTCTTCTCGAGGAGCTCGGCGTACGTGGTGGCCGAGAGGCCGCCCGGGTAGCCGGAGTGGCGGTAGGCCTTCTTCTGGAGGAGCTTCTGGCCGGTGAGGGCGACCTTCTCCGCGTTGACGATGATGACGAAGTCGCCCATGTCCATGTGCGGCGCGAAGGTGGCCTTGTGCTTGCCGCGCAGGAGCGCCGCGGCGTGGGTGGCGAGACGGCCGAGCACGACGTCGGACGCGTCGATGACGATCCAGTCGTGCTGGACGTCAGCCGGCTTCGGAGAAAAAGTGCGAGTCACGTGAGTGCTGCTTTCTGGTCGGAGTGAGGTGTTCGTGGATCCCGCTCCGTGGCCGTTCGACCCGCGAGGGGGCCGAACCGATCCGGTGGAGGGCTCAACTTCGGGCGCTCGGCACACGGCCGAAAACACCAAGGGTCGACATTACAGCAAAGCCCCCGTGCGGCCAAGCACGGATCGTGGCGGCAGGGGCTCCGGCGGCGGGAGGTGCGGCCCGGGCCGCCACGGGTCGCGGGGCGCGGTCGCGCGCCCTCGCCTCACTCCGAGTCCTCTGGGTCCGGCCCCTCGGTCCGCACGGTGCGCTTCGCCCGGGTGAGCAGGGCCCGCTCGGCGAGCGCGTCGTCCTCGGGGTAGTCGACCTCGCGGAGGATGAGGCCGCGGGCCGGCATCACCGCGAACGCGTTGGTCCGTCGGGCGGCGTCCCGGAGCAGCGGGACCGCCCCCGCCTCGAGCTTCCCGGCGCCGACCGCCACGCACGCCCCCACGAGGGCCCGCACCATGCTGTGGCAGAAGGCGTCCGCGCGCAGGTGGGCGTGCAGGACTCCGTCGGCGTCGCGCTCCCAGGTGAAGTCGAGCAGGCTCCGGATGGTGGTGGCCCCTGCGCGGGCACGGCAGAACGACGCGTAGTCGTGAAGGCCCAGGAGCGAGCGGGCCGCGGCCGTCATCGCGTCGAGGTCGAGGGAGTCGGTGATCCAGGTGGTGTACGTGCGGTCGAGCGGGTGGCGCATCGAGGAGGCGTCGGCCAGCCGGTACTCGTACCGCCGCCAGCGCGCCGAGAACCGCGCGTCGAACCCCTCCGGCGCCTCCGTCACCCGGTGCACCGAGACGTCGGTGTACTGCCCGAGGATCCCGCGGAGCCGCCGCTCCAGGATCGACGCGGGCGGGAACGGCTCCTCCCCCGGTCGGCGCCTGCCGCTGCTGATGCGGCCCCACTGCTCGGGGGTGAGGTCGACGTGGGCGACCTGGGCGCTGGCGTGCACGCCGACGTCGGTGCGCCCGGCGACCGTCACGGTCGGGTGCTGCTCGGAGCGCAGCACCAGGGCGAGCGACTCCTCGAGCACCCCCTGCACTGTGCGGAGGCCGGGCTGCTTGGCCCAGCCGGAGAAGTGCGAGCCGTCGTAGGCCAGGTCGAGGCGGACGCGGTGGAGCATCAGACGAGTCTAGAGCGCGCCGTGGTCGCGGCTCAGGCGACCGCGAGCGGGACGTCGACGGTCGCCAGGGCCGAGACCGCCCAGCCGACCAGCGTCGACTGCTCGCCGACCGAGGAGACGATCCGCGCCTCCCAGCCGCCTGCGAGCACGGCCAGCTCGGAGGGGGCGGAGGCGATGCCCTGCACCCAGTAGGCGGCCGTGCCCAGCGAGACCGGCACGGCGCCGAGCGCCTCGCCCGCACCGGTGAAGGTCTCGACGAGGGGCCCGCGGTGCAGCGTCAGCACGACGACCGGGTCGCCGCCGTCGACGGCGTAGGAGCACGTGTCTCCCGCGGCGGTGATCGACACGGTGCCCGCCGTCAGGCCGGCCTCCTGCTCGACGAGGGAGGCGGGGAGAGCGGTCGCGCAGTCCACACCCTCGCTCGACGGCACGGAGGACACGGTCGGTGCGGCCGACGGCACCGGGGTCGTGCTCGCGAGGCCCGCCGACTCCGGCACGTCGATCACCTCGCCGGAGGCGCAGCCGCTCACTCCGGCCGCGAGTGCCAGGGCGAGGAGCGCCGCAGCGGCCGAGGAGCGCAGTCGCACAGGAGTCCTCCGAGGATCGTCGGGGCGGACCCCGGGAGCGCCGGTCGTGACGCGGCCGCACCCGACGAGCGCAGCCGTGCCATCGTAAGCGACGATTCGCGCCACTCGGCCCCGTGGAACGACGAGAGCCCCCCGCCCCGGAGGGGACGGAGGGCTCTCGGCAGAGGGGGCGTGACTACTTGGTCGCGCCGGTCTCCTCGACAGGAGCGTCCTGCGCGGCGTCCTCGACGGGAGCGTCCTGCACGGGCGCCTCCTCGACGGGGGTCTCCTCGGCAGTGGTCTCCTCGGCGGGGGCCTCGTCCACCGGAGCGGACACGGGCGCCGTGGCGGTGCGCGACTTCTTCGCCTTGGGCGTGACGGGCTCGAGGACGAGCTCGATCACGGCCATGGGCGCGTTGTCTCCCTTGCGGGGGCCGATCTTGGTGATGCGGGTGTAGCCGCCCTCGCGCTCGGCGACGAGCGGAGCGATCTCGGTGAAGAGCTCGTGGACGACCGACTTGTCGCCGATCGTCGCGAGGACGCGACGGCGGGCGTGCAGGTCGCCGCGCTTGGCGAAGGTCACCAGGCGCTCGGCGAGCGGACGAAGGCGCTTGGCCTTGGTCTCGGTCGTCTTGATGCTCTTGTGCGTGAACAGGGCCGCGGCCAGGTTCGCCAGAAGGAGGCGCTCGTGTGCGGGTCCGCCTCCGAGGCGGGGGCCCTTGGTGGGCTTGGGCATGGGTTTACTCCAGTACTAAAGGGGTGTCAGCAGGTCGGACGCGAGGAGCCGGGGCTCCGGAGCGGAGGACCTAGATGCTCTCGTCGTCGTAGCTGTAGAAGTGGGCGCCGTCGAACCCGGGGACCGAGTCCTTGAGCGACAGGCCGAGCTCCGTCAGCTTCTCCTTGACCTCATCCACCGACTTCTGACCGAAGTTGCGGATGTTCATGAGCTGCGTCTCCGAGAGGGCGACGAGCTCATTGACGTTGTTGATGCCCTCGCGCTTGAGGCAGTTGTAGCTGCGCACCGAGAGGTCGAGGTCCTCGATGGGCATGGACAGCTCGGTCGAGAGGACCGCGTCGACCGGCGCGGGGCCGATCTCGATGCCCTCGGCCGCGTTGTTCAGCTCGCGGGCGAGACCGAACAGCTCGGTCAGCGTGCGTCCGGCGGAGGCGATGGCGTCGCGCGGCGAGATCGCGGCCTTCGTCTCCACGTCCACGACCAGGCGGTCGAAGTCGGTGCGCTCGCCGGCACGGGTGGCCTCGACGCGGTAGGTGACCTTCAGCACGGGCGAGTAGATCGAGTCGACCGGGATCTGGCCGGCCTCGGAGAACTCGCTGCGGTTCTGGGTCGCCGAGACGTAGCCGCGGCCGCGCTCGATCGTGAGCTCGAGCTCGAACTTCGCCTTGTCGTTCAGCGTGGCGATGACGAGCTCCGGGTTGTGGATCTCGACACCGGCCGGAGCCGAGATGTCCGCGGCGGTGACCTGGCCGGCTCCCTGCTTGCGCAGGTAGGCGGTGATCGGCTCGTCGTGCTCGGAGGAGACGACGAGTCCCTTGATGTTCAGGATGATCTCGGTGACGTCCTCGCGGACGCCCGGGACGGTCGTGAACTCGTGCAGGACTCCGTCGATCCGGATGCTGGTGACAGCGGCGCCGGGGATGGAGGACAGCAGGGTGCGACGCAGCGAGTTGCCGAGCGTGTAGCCGAAGCCGGGCTCGAGGGGCTCGATGACGAAGCGGGAACGGAACTCCGAGATGTTCTCCTCGGTGAGCGTCGGACGCTGTGCGATAAGCACTGATGATTCCTTTCGATCACGTGTCCGCTATATGACACGTGCGTTTGCGAGGTGTGGAGTTGTGAAAGAAATGCGCGATCCGCCGGCCGGCCGCACTCCCCGCCCGGAGGCGGTTCGTGCGGCCGGCCGACGGCTGCGAGTGCTGCTTAGACGCGACGACGCTTGGGCGGGCGGCAGCCGTTGTGCGCCTGCGGGGTGACGTCGTTGATCGAGCCGACCTCGAGGCCTGCGGCCTGGAGCGAGCGGATCGCGGTCTCACGACCCGAGCCGGGGCCCTTCACGAAGACGTCCACCTTCTTCATGCCGTGCTCCTGAGCCTGGCGCGCGGCCGACTCGGCGGCGAGCTGGGCGGCGAACGGCGTCGACTTGCGCGAGCCCTTGAAGCCGACTCCACCGGACGAGGCCCAGCTGATGACGGCCCCGGAGGGGTCGGTGATCGAGACGATGGTGTTGTTGAACGTCGACTTGATGTGGGCCTGGCCCACAGCGATGTTCTTCTTCTCCTTGCGGCGCGGCTTGCGCGCGGCCGACTTGGGGGTAGCCAATTCTGTATCTCCTCTAGGTCCGTGTCGCCCGCGTTACTTGCGGCCGGCCTTCTTCTTGCCGGCGACGGTGCGCTTGGGTCCCTTGCGGGTGCGCGCGTTCGTCTTGGTGCGCTGTCCACGGACCGGGAGGCCGCGACGGTGGCGGAGGCCCTCGTACGAGCCGATCTCGACCTTGCGGCGGATGTCGGCGGCGACCTCGCGGCGGAGGTCGCCCTCCACCTTGTAGTTGCCCTCGATGTAGTCGCGGAGCGAGACGAGCTGGTCGTCGCTGAGGTCCTTGACGCGGATGTTGCCGTCGATCCCGGTGTCGCTCAGGGTCTTGAGCGCGCGAGTGCGGCCGACACCGTAGATGTAGGTCAGTGCGACCTCCACGCGCTTCTCGCGCGGGATGTCTACTCCTGCCAGACGTGCCATTGTGGCTTCTCCTGTGAGTGAGTGGAGGTGTGAAGCAGCACCGGTGCCTCGGCCTCCGACCGAAGGTGTCCTCGCCGTCCACCCCGGGGTCGCCGGGGTGCTGCGCGATTTCTGGTGCTGCGGGTGTGTTCAGTTGTGCAGTGGGGGCGGCACGCCGCCCCTGCGCTCCCTCGCGGAAGCAGCGGGACTAGCCCTGGCGCTGCTTGTGGCGGGGGTTGCTGCTGCAGATGACCATCACGTTGCCGTGGCGGCGGATGATCTTGCAGTGGTCGCAGATGCGCTTGACGCTGGGGTTGACCTTCATTGTTCTTGTCCTTGTTTTCGCTGGCGTCGTGCTCCCGGCGGATGCCGGGGCCGTTCCTTACAGGACACGCACGTCGCGAACGTCAGCGGAGCGAACGTCTACTTGTAGCGGTAGACGATCCGGCCGCGGGTCAGGTCGTAGGGGCTCAGCTCCACGATCACCCGGTCCTCGGGGAGGATCCGGATGTAGTGCTGACGCATCTTGCCCGAGATATGGGCGAGAACTTTGTGTCCGTTGGTCAGCTCCACGCGGAACATCGCGTTGGGGAGCGCCTCGACAACCGCACCTTCGATTTCGATGACACCGTCTTTTTTGGCCATAGCCTCACTGTCGTTCGGAAGTAGTGTGTGTACTGGTCGTGCGAATGTTTCCGCGACGAGCCACCACCGGGCGAGAGCCCGGATCGGGGTTCGCGGGCATGCCGGAGCACGCGCAAAACACCAAGGGTCGATACTACGCGAATCGCGGCCGCTCCGCCACCTCGGGCGTGTCGCCCCCTCCTCCGTCTCCGCGCCCGACGCGCGCCCCCTGCCCGGCCCTGCGTCCGCCGCCGCCTAGGCTGGCTCCGTCGAGCCGGAGGGAGAGCACATGGCGCGCACGACGAGGTCTGCGACCGCGAGGCGGAGCTGGTACTCGCACCCGGTGGTGACGATCCTGGCGGCGATCGCGGTCATCGCCCTGGTGCAGACCTTCTTCGTGAAGGTGTACACGGTGCCGACCGGCTCGATGGAGAACACCCTCCAGGGCGGCGGATTCTTCGGCGACCGCATCCTGGTCGACCGCACCCTCGCCCTTCAGGGCGGGCCGGAGGAGGGCCAGATCGTCGTCTTCTCGCGCGACGCCGACTGGGGCGCGAGCGACGAGGCCGGCAGCCCCCTCTCCGAGATCGTGAAGACGTTCGGCGACGTCACCAGCATCGGCCCCTCCCACGAGGAGTTCCTCGTCAAGAGGCTGATCGCCGAGGGGGGCCACACCGTCTCCTGCTGCGATGCCGACGGGCACGTGCTGGTCGACGGGAAGCCGCTGGACGAGTCCTACGTGTTCGAGGACTTCCCCTTCACCCCCGGGACCCTCGACTGCACGACGAGCCCCGCGTCCCTCCGCTGCTTCGACGAGTACACCGTCCCCGAGGGATCCCTCTTCGTCCTGGGCGACCACCGGTCGAACTCCAACGACTCGCTCGGCGAGTGCCGCGGCGCCGGCGGGCCGATCGACACGTGCGCGAAGACCGTGCCGATCGACAGGGTCACCGGACGCGTCTTCGCCGTAGCCTGGCCGCTCACCCGCTGGCGGCTGTTCTAGCGCTCCACCCGAGCCGCCGCAGACGACGAGGTCCCCCGCCGGAAGCAGGGGACCTCGTCGTCGTTCGCCGCCGTGCGGCCACGGGACTAGCCGCGGACGACCGCCACGACCCGGTCGAAGAGCGGATGCTCGGCCGTGAGGCCGGTGACCTCCGCCACGAACTCCTCCGGGCTGAGCGCGGTCAGCTTCTCGTGGAGCTCCACGCTCTGGGGGTCCTCGGGCACGTCGAAGCGCAGCGCGGCGCCGATCGCGGCGAGCAGGCCCTCCGGCGTGCGCCCGCGCTCGGCGAGCTCGGCCGCCGGTCCGATGAAGCGCTCGTGCCGCGACAGCTTCCGCAGCGGCTGGCGTCCCACCCGGTCGACCGTGTCGGTCAGGTACGGGTTGGCGAAGCGCTTCAGCGTCTTCTCGAGGTAGGCCTGCTGCTCCTCGTCGCTGAAGCCGTGCTTGGCCACGATGAGCGCCTTGGTGTCCTCGAGCGCGGCCTTGACCGCGTCGTGCACCTCGGGCATCGCCAGCGCGTCGGAGAGCTTGTGCGCTCCGGCCGCGAAGCCGGTGTAGGCGGCCGTCGCGTGGCCGGTGTTCACCGTGAAGAGCTTCCGCTCGATGAAGGGCTCGAGGTCGTCGACCCAGGTCGCGCCCGGGATCTCCGGCTCGGTGCCCTCGAACGGAGTGCGGTCGACGACCCACTCGAAGAAGCTCTCCACTGTCACGTCCAGGCCCTGGCCCGGGTCCTGGTTCGGGACGATGCGGTCCACCGCGGTGTCGGCGAAGACGGCGCGGGTGCGCAGGCGCTCCCACTCGTCCGCGCCGAGGTTCGCGGCGACCTCGGTCTGCAGGAGGCGCGTGGCGTTGATCGCGTTCTCGCAGGCCATGACCGCCAGCCGCGGCGCCGACTCGTCGCGGGCGGCGAGGCCCTTCGCGATCACGGGGGCGACGAAGCGCAGGATGTTCGGGCCGACGGCCGTGGTGACGATGTCGGCGGCGGCGATCTCGCGGACGAGCGCCTCCTCGTCGGCGGCCGAGTCGATCGCGCGGAAGCGGTCGACGACGTGCGTGGCCGCCTCCTCCCCCACCTCATGCACCTCGTAGCTGTCGGCGGCGGCGAGGCGGCCGATCAGCTCGGAGTTGACGTCGGCGAAGACGAGCTCGTAGCCGGCGCCGTGCAGGATCAGGCCGACGAAGCCGCGGCCGATGTTGCCGGCGCCGAAGTGGACGGCGGTGGGCATCAGGAGTTGACCTCGCCCAGCAGGCTGTAGAGCGACTGCGCGTCCGGGGCGTCGAGGAGCTTCTGCACCTCGTCCTCCTCCGAGAAGATGATCGCGATCTTGGAGAGGATCTCGAGGTGCTCGTTGTCGACGCCGGCGATGCCGACGACGAAGCGCACCTCGTTGCCGTCCCAGTCGATCGGCTGCGCATAGCGCACGAACGAGAGGGCGGAGGAGCGGATCTCGTCCTTCGCGTCGTTGGTGCCGTGCGGGATGGCGAGCAGGTTGCCCATGTAGGTCGAGACGGTCGCCTCGCGGGCGAGCATGGCCTCGTAGTAGGCGGGGGTGACCGCGCCGACGCCGACCAGCATGTCGGCGGCCTCCTTGATGGCGGCCTCCTTCGTGGTGGCGGTGCCGGAGGCGTCGATCTGTCCGATGGTGAGCACGTCGCTCATGGGGTGCGTCCTTCCGTGGAGGTGCTGACAGCGAGGGAACCCGCAGGGGCGAGCGGAGCGTGTCCGCTCTGTCGCACCCTACGGGTTCCCTCCGAATGGTTGGCGTACTACTTGCCGTGCTGCTCCGCGACCAGCGAGACGACCTCGTCGTACTTCGGGCTGTTCATGAAGTTGTCCACGGAGACGTGGATGGCGCCCGGGGTGCGCTGGCGGGCGCGCTCCGTGAGCTCGGCCTGGGTGATGACCAGGTCCACGTCGTCCTCGAGAGCGGCGATCGCCTTGTTGGTGACCGTGACGTCCTCGAAGCCCGCCTTCTTCATCTTGTTCCGCAGCACCGAGGCGCCCATCGCGGACGAGCCCATGCCGGCGTCGCAGGCGAAGACGATGTTCCGGACCTGGGTCGCGGTGGCCGTGGCCCCCGTGGTCGAGGCGCCGGCCGAGTCCTGCGGAGCGTTGGCGCCGCGGGCGTTGATGAGCGAGCCGACGGCGCTCTCCTTGCCCTTGTTCGCCTCGTTGGCGGCGACGGCGGCGGCGAGCTTGTCGTCGCCCTCCTGCTCCGCGGCCAGGTCGCGCTTGCGGCCGGACCGGATGATGACCGAGGCCACCAGGAACGACACGGCGGTCGCGAGGATCACCGAGAGGATGACGCCGAGGAAGCTGTCGTTCGCGGTCTGCAGGAGCACCGCGATGATCGAGCCGGGCGAGGCGGGGGCGCGGAGGCCGGAGTTGAACGCGACGTTCGTCGCGACACCGGTCGCACCGCCGAGGATGACGGCCGCGAGCAGCGCCGGCTTCATCAGCACGTACGGGAAGTAGATCTCGTGGATGCCGCCGATGAAGTGGATGATCGCCGCACCGGGAGCGGAGGCGCGGGCCGCGCCGACGCCGAAGAACGCGAAGGCCAGGAGCACGCCCATGCCGGGGCCGGGGTTGGCCTCGAGGAGGAAGAGGTAGGACTTGCCCGCCTCCTCCGCCTGCTGGACGCCCAGCGGCGTGAGGATGCCGTGGTTGATGGCGTTGTTCAGGAAGAGGATCTTCGCCGGCTCGATGAAGAGCGAGGTCAGCGGGAGCAGGCCCGCGTTGACCAGGAACTCCACGCCCGCACCGAGGGCGGTCGAGAGGCCGACCACGAGCGGCGCGACGCCCGCGAAGGCGAGGAGCGCGAGGAGGAGGCCGAGGATTCCGGCGGAGAAGTTGTTGACCAGCATCTCGAAGCCGGGCTTGATCTTGCCGTCCCAGATCGAGTCGACCTTCTTCATGAGCCACGCCGACAGCGGGCCCATGATCATGGCGCCGATGAACATCGGGATGCCGGCGCCGACGATGACGCCCATGGTCGCGATGGTGCCGACCACGCCTCCGCGGGCGCCGTAGACCATGCGGCCGCCGGTGTTCGCGATGAGGAGCGGGAGGAGGTAGGTGATCATCGGGGCGACGAGGCCGGTGTTGACCACGTCGGGATCCGTGCTCCAGCCGCCGAACTGCTGGACCCAGGTGGCGTCGATGCCGAGGAGGGGGAGCCATCCGGTCTGGATGAAGAGGGCCGTGATGAAGCCCCAGGCGATGAAGGCCGCGATGTTCGGCATGACCATTCCCGAGAGGAAGGTGCCGAAGCGCTGGACGTGGACGCGCGCTCCACCGCGCGTCGACGTCGCTGACGTCGTTGTCATGTGGTGTGTTCTCCGATTTCTAGGGGCGGCTACATGGCCGAGCGCGCGACCGACCTCGACGACGTCTCGCAGCGCGTCGTGGCGCACCTGCGCGGCGTCGCCGCTCCCGGCGTCCCCGAGTC
>NZ_PSVU01000019.1:0-64394 GCF_002932515.1 Rathayibacter sp. AY1D5 | reverse complement strand
AGCGACCGCGCGACCCCGTCGACGACGAGCCGTGCGGCCGCTCCGACTCCGCCCGCGAGAGCGACCGCGAGCAGCAGGCCGGGCGTCACGCCGCCGCCCCCGCGCTGACGCGGATCTCCGCGCGACGACCCCCGGTCGAGGGACGCCTGGACCTCCGGAGCATGGGTGAAGATGGGCGGATGACATCCGCGGGGGGCGTTCCGGAGCTCAGGCTGGCCGTCGTCGACGACCAGCCCCTCTACCGGCACATGCTGTCGTCGCTGCTGCGCGCGGCGCCGGGCGTGCGGAGCGTCGTGGAGGCCGGATCCGCCACGGAGGCGCGGTCGGTGCTGCGGCCCGCGGAGCTCGACGTGGCGATCCTCGACATCGAGCTCGGCGACGGGGACGGCATCGAGCTCGGGCGCCGGCTGCGGTCCACCGCGCCCGGGCTGGGCATCGTCCTGCTCTCGGCCGTCGACGCGATGCACCGCTTCCTCCGCCTCGACCGCGCCGAGGCCCGCGGCTGGAGCTACCTCTCGAAGACCTCCTCTCTCTCCGCCCCCGCGCTGCTCGCCTCCGTCCGCGCGACGGCGGACGGCCGCACCGTGCTCGACCCGGCGCTGGTCGCCGCCCGCGCGGCCCGCCGCGACGCCCCGGTCGCCGCACTGAGCCCGCGCCAGTACGAGGTGCTCTCCGGCCTCGCATCGGGGCTGACCAACGCCGCGATCGGCGAGCGCCTCGGCATCGCGGTCCGCTCGGTCGACAACCACGTCAACGCCGTCTACGCGGCCCTCGGCGTCCGCTCGGACGGCGAGCGCAACCCGAGGGTCGACGCGACGCTCCTCTTCCTCGAGCACACCGGATGAGCGCCGGCCCGCGCGACGCGCGCGAGGACAACCGCATCGTCCTCGGAGCGATGGCCCTCCTGGGCGGCGTGCTCTCGCTGCTGGCCGCGCTCCAGGCCGTCTTCGCGCTCGGGATGCTGTCGCGGACGCTGCGGGGCGTCGATCCGGGGCCGCTGCTCGACGTGACGACGCGCGTCCTGGTCAACGTGGCGACGATCGGGCTCGCGATCGCCCTGGTCGCGGTGCTGCGTCCCGAGCGCTCGACCGGCGGCGCCCGCGTGGCTCGAACGGCGGTCATCGCCATGGGGATGGGCCTGGTCCGCTGCTGCCTCCAGGTGCTGACCGGCGTCTACCCGCTCTCGGCACTCCCCGCTCTCGCGGTCGAGCTGGTCGTCGGAGCCACGGTGATCGCGCTGATCACCGCCTACGGCTACCTGCTCGTGCGCGCGGCACGGCGCGTGCGCGAGAAGGAGCGGGAGCATGCCCGCGCTTCCGTGCAGGCGCTCGAGGCGGTGCAGGCCCTGCAGCGGGAGGAGCTGCGGGTGCGGCGCGACGTCGCGCAGAGCCTGCACGGCGGCCTCCAGAACGGACTCGTGGTGCTGACCGCCGAGCTGCACGCGGTCGCGAGCGCATCCGACGAGGCGGCCTCGGAGCGGCTGCTCGCCATCGCCGCCCGGCTCGACCGGCTCCGCGAGAACGAGGTGCGCGCGGTCGGCCACGCCCTCTACCCGGTCGAGATCGACCACGGCCTGGTCCCCGCCGTCCGCGACCTCGTCGCGCGCCTCCCTCCCGAGATCGCCGTCGACCTCGACCTCGGCCGCATCCCGGCGCTCGCCGCCGAGGGTGCCGAGCCGCCGCTCGACCAGCGGATGCTCCTGGTCCGGTTCCTGGAGGAGGCGGTCACCAACGCGCTGAAGCACGGCGGCGCCTCCTCGCTGCGGGTGCGCGGCGACGAGGAGGCGGGCGTCGTGGTGCTCACCCTCGACGACGACGGCCGCGGACTCGTCGAGGGGTCGACGCGCTCGGGGCTGGCGCGGCTGGAGCGGCAGCTCGCGGTCTACGGGGGCTCGTTGGAGCTCTCGGACTCGCCCGTGCTGGCGGGGGCGCGGCTGAGGGCGCGGCTCCCGCTGTCCGACGCGGACGGCGGCGGGGCGGAGTAACGGGACGGGCGCTCCCGCCGTCCCTCGCGTCGAGCACAGGGCGGTCCGAGGGACGGATTCACGCCGGATGGCGAGCCGTCTCCTCGTGCGCGCCCCTCACGCCGGGTAGACCAGCAGGTGCTCCGGAGCGACGGTGAAGCCTGCCTCGCGGCCGGGCGCGAGGTCGAGGCGCGCCGCGTCGGCCGCCGGGACGTCGGCGGTCAGGAGCGCGCTGCGCACCCGCACCGCGTCTCCCCGCTGCTCCACATCGGTGATCACGGCGCGGAGGCCTCCCTCTCCGACGGAGACGGCGGAGGGGCGGACCGCGGCGAGCACCGCGGCGCCGACCGCGACCGGCTCGGCCGCGACTCCGGACAGCTCGTGCCCGCCGGCGGTGCGCAGACCCGTCGCGGTGCGGACGCCCTCGAGCAGCTCGAGCCCGGCGAGCTCGGCGGTGAACGCGGTGCGCGGGCGCGTGAGGACCCGGGCGGTCGGCCCCTCCTCGACCACCCGGCCGCCGTGCAGCACCAGAACCCGGTCGGCGAGGGTCCAGGCGTCGAGCACGTCGTGGGTGACCACGATCGCCGAGCGGTCGGCGAGCACCTCGCGGAGCATCCGGCGGAGGACCGGGGCGGTCCGGGCGTCGACCGCGGCCAGCGGCTCGTCGAGCAGCAGGAGGCGCGGGTCGGTCGCGAGGGCCCGGGCGAGGGCGACCCGCTGCGCCTGTCCGCCGGAGAGGCTCCCCGGGCGCCGGTCGGCCAGTTCGGCCACGCCCGCGGCGGCCAGCTCGCGCTCGGCCCGCTCGCGGGACCGCGCCCGTCCGGTGCCGGCGCTGCGCGGACCGAACGCCGCGTTCTCGCGCACGCTGAGGTGCGGGAACAGCAGCGGGTCCTGCGCCAGCAGGGCGACGGGGCGGCGGTGCGGAGGAGTCCACCGGCGGTCGTCGAAGAGCAGGTCGCCGCCGGCGGTCGCCCGCCCGGAGTCGGCGCGGACGAGGCCGGCGATCAGCTCGAGCACGGTCGACTTGCCCGCGCCGTTGGGCCCGAGCAGCGCGATCGTCTCGCCCTCGGCCACGTCGATCCGCACGTCGATCCCGCGCGCCGCGAGCCGCGCCTCCAGCCGCAGGCTCACCGCGGCACCCCCCGGGCGGAGCGGCCGTGCGCGAGACCGATCACGAGCACCGCGACCACCACGAGCACCAGCGCGAGGGCGACCGCCGCGTCCGGATCGCTCTCCCGCTGCAGGTAGATCTCGAGCGGGAGGGTGCGCGTCGTGCCCTCGAGGCTGCCGGCGAAGGTCAGCGTCGCCCCGAACTCGCCGAGCGCCCGCGCGAACGAGAGGATCGCGCCCGAGGCGAGGCCCGGCAGGATCAGCGGCAGCGTGATCCGCCGGAGCACCGTCCCGGGGGACGCGCCGAGCGTCGCGGCGACCGACTCGTACCGCGCGCCGGCGCTGCGCAGCGCGCCCTCGAGCGTCAGCACCAGGAACGGCAGGGCCACGAAGGTCTGCGCGATCACGACGGCGGTGGTCGAGAACGCGATGCGGACGCCGAGGGCCTGCAGCGCGCCGCCGAGGAGGCCCATCCGCCCGAAGGTGAAGAGCAGCGCCAGCCCGCCGACCACCGGCGGCAGCACCAGCGGCAGCAGCACCAGCGAGCGGAGCAGGCGCTGGCCGGGGAAGGCCGTGCGGGCGAGCACGAGGGCCATCGGGGTGCCGAGCAGCAGGCACAGCAGGGTCGCGACGGCGGAGGTGCGCAGGCTCAGCAGGAGCGCGGCGACGGAGGAGTCGGAGGTGATCAGCGGCAGGAACTGCGGCCAGTCGACGCGGGCGAGGATCGCGGCGAGCGGGAGCAGCACCAGCAGGGCGCCGAGCGCGGCGACGGCCACGACCCAGCGCGGCAGGCCGGACCCGGTGCGCATCAGCCGCGGGCGAGCGGCGTCTCGACGATGACCGTGGTCGCCTTGACCACCGCCACCGCGGGAGACCCGGGCTCGAGCCCGAGCTCGCGGACCGCCTCGCTGCTCATCAGCGAGACCACGCGGTGCGGACCGCACTGCAGCTCGACCTGCGCCATCACGGTGTCCATCACGATGCCGGTGACGATCCCGACGAAGCGGTTGCGGGCCGAGCGCGCGACCGGGGACGGATCCTCCGGCAGCACGGCGTTCGCGCGGGCGAGCCGGGCGACCTCGAGGCCGTCGACGACGCGTCTCCCGGACGCGTCCTTCGCGCTCTCGAGCGTCCCGTTCTCGATCCAGCGCCGCAGCGTGTCGTCGCTCACGCCGAGCGCGGCGGCGGCGTCCCTGATCCGTATCTGCGGCATGGAGTCGATCCTACGTCCGCGGCTGAGCCTGTGCCGTGCCCGTCTCCTCTCCACGAGATACCGCTCCGGTGCGCTTCCTGCGGCGTGCCGCGCATCCGGGTGGCATCTCGCGGAGAGGGAGGAGCGGAACGCGGAGGGACGGACGCTGGGGATCCCGGGCCGCGCGCGCAACCCCCTGGAGGACCGGCGGGAGCACGACGCACGCTGAAGGGACGACGACACAGGATGCGGCATGCGCGCGATGGTCTACCGGGGCCCCTACAAGGTCCGCGTGGAGGAGAAGGACCGGCCGAGGATCGAGCGCCCGAACGACGCGATCGTCCGGGTGACGATGGCGGCGATCTACGGATCCGATCTGCACCTCTACCACGGGCTGCTCCCGGACACCCGGATCGGCCACACCTTCGGCCACGAGTTCATCGGCGTGGTCGACGAGGTCGGCTCGTCGGTGGAGAACCTCAGCGTCGGCGACACGGTGATGGTCCCCTTCACCATCTACTGCGGCTCCTGCTGGTTCTGCTCCCGCGGCCTCTACTCCAACTGCCACAACGTGAATCCGAACGCCACCGCGATCGGCGGCATCTACGGCTACTCGCACTCGGCGGGCGGCTACGACGGCGGGCAGGCGGAGTACGTGCGCGTCCCGTTCGCCGACGTGGGTCCGACGAAGATCCCCGAGTGGCTGCCGCACGAGGACGCCCTGATGCTCACCGACGCCTTCTCGACCGGCTACTTCGGCGCGCAGCTCGGCGACATCGTCGAGGGCGACACGGTCGTGGTGCTCGGAGCCGGACCGGTCGGCCTGGCCGCCGCGCGGTCCGCCTGGCTGATGGGCGCCGGCCGCGTCATCGTCGTCGACCAGATCGACTACCGCCTCGCCAAGGCCCGCGACTTCGCCTTCGCCGAGACCATCGACTACACCGAGGAGGACGACCTCGTCGTCACCCTCAAGAAGACCACCGGCGGGCTCGGCGCCGACGTCGTGATCGACGCGGTCGGCGCGGAGGCCGACGGCAACCTCCTCCAGCACGTCACCGGCGCCAAGCTCAAGCTGCAGGGCGGCTCGCCGATCGCGCTCAACTGGGCGATCGACGGCGTCCGCAAGGGCGGCACCGTCTCGGTGATGGGCGCCTACGGTCCGCTCGCGAGCGCCGTCAAGTTCGGCGACGCCGTCAACAAGGGCCTCACGCTGCGGATGAACCAGGCCCCCGTCACCCGGCAGTGGCCGCGCCTGTTCGAGCACATCCGGGCCGGGCACATCACGCCCAGCGACCTGATCACGCACCGCATCCCGCTCGAGCACATCGCCGAGGGGTACCACCTGTTCTCGTCCAAGCTCGACGGCTGCATCAAGACCGTCGTCGTCCCGTAGGAGGATCCCGTGCCGTACACCGCCGACCGCCCCGTCCGCGTGCCGACCGCCGAGGAGCTGCGCGCCCGCATCCCGGGCTGGGGCGCCGACCTCGATCCCGCCGACCGGCCCGCCTTCCCCCGCGAGCGCAGCGACCTCGTGTCGGGCGCGCACTGGGAGCGCCCGGAGAGGATGCGGACGCACGGCCGTCGCGAGAAGAGCATCGAGCACCTCGAGCTGCCCGCCGTCTTCGGCACGGCGCAGCCCCTCCACGGGATCTCGGGCGCGATCCGCCGCTACGCCTACGACCGGTTCAGCGAGGGGCGCCACGCGCACTGGCTGCTGCTCGTGCTGGGTGACCGGGTGGAGTCGACCGGGGCGCACCTCCGCTCGCTGCTCACGACACGGCCGGACGATCCGATCACCGAGACCGGCGTGCTCGCCGAGGTGCACGCGCACCCGATCGCCTCTCGCCGCGGCCGGACCGACGTGCGCCACCAGATCCTCGACCCGCTGCTCGTCGGCGGCCCCTGGGTCCTCGCCGCCCTCGGCGCCGTGGCCGTCGCCCGCCGCCTCCTGCGCTGACGCCCGTTCCCCTCTCGCGAGAGGCCGCTCCGGTACGCCTCCGTCGGCGTGTCGCGGACCGGAGCGGCGTTGCGCGGAGGAGGACGGGGGTCAGCGGCTGCGGGGCGCGGCGCCCGCGGTCGGCGCGGTGCGGGTGTCGACGCTCGCCGTGAGTGCCGCGGAGTAGCCGGACGCCGGGCTGCCGGACATCGTCGCGAGCTGCAGGGCTCCGCCGTCGTCGCCGAAGACGGAGTCGGTGTCCAGGCCGACCCGGGCGAGGTTCGCGGCCGAGCCCGCGTACGCGTCGAGGGCGTAGACAGCGGTGCACGCCTCCTCCTGCAGGGCGACCTGCGAGGTCGCGATCGCGTTCGACGCGTCGGTGATCGAGTCCACTCCCGGGTACACCTCGAAGTGGATGTGCGGCCAGCGGCCGGAGTAGCAGGCCGGGACGATCGAGGCGAAGGAGACGACGCCCGACGCGTCGGCGACCTGCACGCCGCGGAGGTACGTCTCGTCCTCGACGCCGCTGGAGTACATCGAGTAGTCCCCGTGCGCGTCGCAGTGCCAGACGTACACGGCGGCTCCGGCGAACGGCACGCCCCCGCTCGCCGCGTCGAGGATCGTCAGAGTGAGCGCCAGGGGGACCCCGTCGGCCGTCGCGCCGCCGCCGATGCTGGTGCGCAGGTCGCTGCGGACGATCCCGGAGCGCTCGAGGACGTCGACCCCGTTCGAGCCGTCGCCCGGGTAGGGGCCGGCCGTCTCGTCGGGGATCTCGCCGGCGACCGCGGTGCCGGCCCCGGCCGTGGCGGTCGCGGTGGGAGTCGCGGTGGCGGTCGCGGCGGATCCCGATCCTCCGGTGGCGCACGCCGCGAGCCCGAGGGTCGCCGCCCCCGCGCCGACCAGAGTCAGCACGCCGCGCCGCGAGAAGAGGGTCCCCACGTCGAACGGGAGGCCCTGGTCGACCACCTCCTCCTCGGGGCGGTCGAGCCGGCGGCCCTCGTAGGCTGGTCCGTCGGGCGTGCTGCGGGGCTCCGGGATGCGGGTCATGGTCGTGCTCCTCGTCGATCGTGGTGTCCGTCGCGAGCAACCCTGGCGGCCAGGGCTCTGCGCCTCCGATGACCGTCCTACGACCCTCCTATGACCGACCTGCCGACCGCCCTGCAGGCCTCCTCCGACGCCGCGACGCCTCTCACGGTGCTCCGAACCCGGCCGCCGCGAGCACCGCGCGCCCGGCGTCGGAGGCGACGTACGCGACGAAGGCCGCCGCCGTGGCCGGGTCGCCCGCTCCGGTCAGCGCCGCGATCGGGTACGTGTTCACCGCCTGCGAGGCCTCGGCGAAGGGGATGCCGGTGACCGAGCCCGCGGCCCCGCGGACGTCGGTCGCGTAGACGAGCCCGGCGTCCGCCTCGCCCGAGGACACCTTGCCGAGCACGTCGGTGACCGACGACTCCTCGCTCACGGGGGAGATGTCGACCCCGGCGGCCTGCTCGACCGCGACGGCCGCTGCTCCGCACGGCACCTGCGGCGCGCAGACGACGGTGGCGGTCCCGGGCCGGGCGAGGTCGGCGAGCGAGGCGACCTGCGCCGGGTTGCCGGGAGGCACGGCGATCTCGAGCGTGTTCGTGGCGATGTCGACCGGGTTCCCGTCGACGAGCCCGGCCTCGGCGACGGTGGACATGGTGCGCTCATCGGCGGAGGCGAAGACGTCGGCCGGGGCGCCGTTGACGATCTGCGTCGCGAGGTCGGAGGAGCCGGCGAAGGAGAGCTCGACCTGCGCGCCGGGCTCGGCGGCCTCGAACCCCGTGGCGAGCTCGGTGAACGCGCCCTTCAGCGAGGCGGCGGCGAAGACCGTGAGGGAGCCGCCGGACGAGGACGTCGCGCCGCCGGTGGCCGCGTCGCCGGTGGCCGCGTCGCCGGCGGGGGTCGACGGAGCGGAGCAGCCCGCGAGCAGGAGGAGCGCGGCAGCGGCCGGGACGAGGGAGAGCAGGCGACGATACACGGGGACCTCCGGATCTGAAGTCCGCAGATACGGCGGACAGCTGATCCTAGGACCTCAGGTGCGGAGGCGGGCTGGGAGGAGGGCCTCACGTGCGGCGGAGAGACGATCCGAGGATCGGACCGGCCGGGCGACGCGCCTGCGCGAGGACCGACGGGCCGCGCGACGCACAGCGGCGGGTGGACCGCAGCCCTCCGGCTCCGGCCCGCCCGCCGCTCGTCGCGGCCGCCTCGACGGCGGTCCTCCGCTCAGCCCTGCGGCGGCGAGTAGAACTGGAGGTCGTTGCCCTCCGAGTCCTTGAAGGGGAGGATGCGGCCCCACTCGTGGTCGCTGATCTCGCCCTCGATCGACGCGCCCCGCGCCGTGAGGCGCTCCAGCTCGTCCTCGATCGAGCCCTCGGGCTGGAACGAGATGACCGCCCCGCCCTGCTCCGCGACCGTGGCCGACTCGCGGGCGTTCAGGCCGATCATCAGCCCGCCGGCGTCCAGCTCCGACCAGTCGTCCGAGGTGTCCTTGACCTCGAGGCCGAGCGTGTCGCGGTAGAACGCGACCGCCCGCTCCATGTCCGTGACGGGGACCCAGACCGTTGCGACTCCTGATGCCATGTCGTGCTCCTTCGCTCGATGATGCCGTTCCTCCGACGCTAGGTCGGGGACGCCCGGAGCGGGGGCCCTTGCGCCGACGCGCGGAGGCTGCTCTCGCGCGGGCGCCTCTCCGCCGAGACACCGCCCCTCGCCGGCGTCTCGGCGCGCAGCGGGACGTCTCCGCCCGGCCTCCTCGCGAACGCTCCCCGCCTCAGCGCTCGGCGACGAAGCGGTGCACCACCGCGAGGTCCTCGTCGCCGAGGCCGGCGTCGACCAGGTCGCGGAACACGGTGCGGAGCGTGCCGAGCAGCGGAGCGGAGGTGCCCGTCGCCTCCGCCTCGTCGGCCGCGGCCCGCAGATCCTTGTCCATGAAGGAGGCGACGCCGGTCGGCGTGTAGTCGCGGGCGACCAGGGCGGCGCGCTTGGTCTCGAGCACGCGGCTGTCCGCGTAGCCGCCCTGCAGCAGGGCGAGCAGCGTGTCGAGGTCGAGGCCGGAGCGCTCGGCGATGACGGCGGCCTCCGCGATCGCGGTCATGGTCGCGGCGACGACGAGCTGGTTGCAGGCCTTCGCCACCTCGCCGGCGCCGAGCGGCCCGAGGCGGACGGCGGTCCCGCAGGCGGACAGCACGGGCAGCACGCGGGCGACGTCCTCCTCCGCTCCGCCGGCCATGATCGAGAGGGTCCCCGCCTCGGCGCCCTCGGTGCCGCCGCTGACGGGGGCGTCGACGAGGCGGAGCCGCGGGTGGCGTCCCGCCAGCTCGCGCAGGCCGGTGGCGGACACGCTGGAGCAGACGACGAGCACGAGGTCCGCCCCCGCGGCGAGCACTCCCTCTTCTCCCTCGAGCACCTCCTCGAGCTGCGGCAGGTCCGGCACCATCACGATCAGCACGTCCGAGGCGGCGGCGAGCGAGCGGGCGGAGTCGTGCCACTGCGCCTCGGGGACGGCGCGGCGGGCGCGGTCGGCGGAGCCGGGGCGCGCGGTGATCCCGAGCGGGACGCCGGCGGCGACGAGGCGCCGGGCCATCGGGGCGCCCATGCTCCCGAGCCCGACGAAGCCGGTGCGCGCGGGCGGGAGGGCGGCGGTCGTGGTGTCCGGCATGCGCCCAGCATATCGAACACGGTTCACAGGAGTGAAGTAGGGTGGGCGCGGGCCGATCCGGGGGAGAGCCTCCCGCACCGTCCCGCGAAGGGACACCCGTGACCGATCGCCTCCGCGTCGTCATCGCCTCGCCGCTCAGCCCCGAGCTGATCGCCCGCATCGTCGAGCTCGAGCCGCGCCTCGACGTCGTCGCCGACCAGAGCCTCCTCCCTCCGATGCGCCACCCCGGCGACCACGGCGGAGACCCCTCCTTCCGGCGCACCCCGGAGCAGCAGCGCGCCTTCGACGAGCTCGTCGACTCCGCCGACGTGCTCTACGGCGTGCCGGACGAGACCCCCGCCGCCCTCGCGCGCACGGCGGCCGCGAATCCGCGCCTCCGCTGGGTGCAGACGATGCCCGCGGGCGGAGGCGCGCAGGTGCGGGCCGCGGGGCTCGACGACGCGCAGCTCGAGCGCATCGCGTTCTCCACCTCGGCGGGAGTCCACTCCGAGCCGCTCGCCGAGTTCGGGGTCTTCGGACTCCTGGCCGGCGCCAAGTCCCTCCCGCGCCTCCAGTCCCTCCAGCGCGAGCGCGTCTGGGGCGGCCGGTGGACGATGGGGCTGATCTCGGAGCAGACGGTCCTGATCGTGGGGCTCGGCACGATCGGGCGCGCGACGGCCCGCAAGCTCCAGCAGCTCGGCGCCCGCGTGATCGGCACGAGCCGCCACGAGACCGAGGTGGAGCACGTCGACGAGATCGTCGCCCCCGACGCGATCGCGGAGGTGGCGGGCCGGATCGACGGGGTCGTCGTCACGCTCCCCGGCACCGCCGCCACCGAGAAGCTGGTCGGCTCAGAGTTCTTCGCCGCACTGCGCCCCGGCGCCTCGTTCGTCAGCGTCGGCCGCGGGACGGTCGTCGACGAGGAGGCGCTGCTCGCCGCCCTCGACGACGGCCGCGTCGGCTTCGCCGCGCTCGACGTGGTGGCGGAGGAGCCGCTCGAGCAGAGCAGCCCGCTCTGGAGCCACCCGAGCGTCCTGATCAGCCCCCACACCGCGGCGCTGAACGTCGCGGAGGACCGCCTGATCGCCGAGCTCTTCGCGCGCAACACCACCCGCTTCCTCGACGGGGAGCCCCTGATCAACCGAGTCGATACGGTGGAGTTCTACTGATCCCGCCCCCGGAAGAGGACGCCATGGCCCGCCCCGATGCGCCCCCGACGACGGTCGACTCCGACAGGGGCTCGGGCGCCCCCGCCGTGTCGCGCGCCATGCGGATCCTCGACCTCCTGGCCGACGCGGGCGGCCCGCGCACGCTGACGGACATCGCCCGCGAGCTCGGGATCGCCAAGTCGTCGACCTCGAACCTCTGCGCCGCACTCGAGGAGGGCCGGCTCATCCGCCGCGTCGGCTCCGGCTTCCTCCTCGGTCGGCGCACCGTCGAGCTCGGCAGCCACTACCTCGCCGGCTTCGACCCGGTGCGCGAGTTCTACCGGCTCTGCGAGGAGTCGCCGGTGCTCTCGCGTCAGCTGGTGCAGATCGCGCTGCTCGACGGCACGCGGGTCCTCTACCTGGCGGTGCACGAGGGGCGGGAGCGGTTCGCGCTGTCCGCGAGCGTCGGCGACCGTTACCCCGCCTCCGCCACGGCCGTCGGAACGGCGCTTCTGGCCGAGCTCGACGACAGCGAGATCGCCGAGCGCTTCGCCGACGACCGAGACATCGTCGTCTTCACCGACCGGTCCACGTCCTCGACCCGCGAGCTGCTCCGCAAGGTCGCCGCGGCGCGCGTGCGCGGCTACGCGATCGACGACGGCGAGCTGCACCCCAGCGTCCTGGGCGTCGCCGTCGCGGTCCCGGCCGCCACCCGCTCCGATCTCTCGGTCGCGGTCGGCGTCTCGCTGGTCCGGCCGGTCGGCGACGATCAGGAGGAGGTCGTCGCGGCCCTCCGCGAGGCAGCCGCGGCGCTCGGCCGCCCGCCCCTCGTCGCCGGAGCGCCCGCCTGACGCCTCGCCGTCCATTCTGTTGAATGCCGTTCACTGGGCTGTTACGCTCGGCCCATCCCGCCTCTGCGGGCCGGAGTGAGCGAGGCACCGTGGCGACCAGCAGAACGAGCAGCACGAGCAGCCGCACCGGCGTCGAGCCGAGGGGCGTCCGCTGATGCGCCTCGCGCGGATCCGGGCCGAGGACGGACCGGCCGTCGTCCTCCAGGTCGCGGGGGAGTGGCGCGAGATCGAGGACGCCTTCGCCGCGGAGCCGGTCGAGACGGGCCGCCGCTGGCCCGTCGAGGGCGCGCAGCTGCTGGCACCGGTGGAGCCCCGCGTCATCCTCGGCATGGCGCACAACGGCTCCGCGGCCGACCGGCTGCTGCCCCCGCAGGCCTTCCACAAGACCGCGCACACGCTGGCCGGGCCCGGCGATCCGATCGTCCTCGACGAGGGCATCGGCCCGGTGGTCGTCGAGGGCGAGCTCGCCCTGGTCATCGGCCGCACCGCGCGGCACCTCACGCCCGAGGACGCGCTCGCGCACGTGCTCGGAGCGACGGTCGCGAACGACGTCACCGCTCCGGGGATGATCGCCGCCGACGGCCTCTTCCTCCAGGGCAAGAACGGCGACGGCTGGACGCCGCTCGGACCGTGGATCGAGACCGGAGTCGACGTCGACGCGGTCGGCATCACGGTGAGCGTCGACGGGGAGGTGCGGGCCGTCTCCTCGACCGACCGCCTCGGCTGGCGCGCCGCCGAGATCCTGGTGCACCTCACCTCCCACCTCACGCTCCACCCGGGAGACGTCGTCCTCACCGGCTCGCCCGGCACGGCCGTCGAGGTCGGGCCCGGCCAGGAGGTGCTGATCGCCCTCGACGGGATCGGCGCGCTCGCGAGCCGCACCGTCGCGGGCCCTCCGCGCGCGGCGCCTCCGCAGCCCTGACACCCGCTCCGACCCTCTGGAGGAACCGTGCTCTTCGACCTGACCGACCGCGTGGCGCTCGTCACCGGATCCAGCCGCGGCATCGGCCGCGCCGTCGCCACCGGCCTCGCCGAGGCGGGCGCCACCGTCGTCCTGAACGGCCTCGACCCCGAGCACCTCGAGGCCGCCCGCGCCGAGCTCGCGGAGCGGTTCCCCGGCACCGACGACCGCCCGCGGATCCACGCCCGCGCCTTCGACGTCACCGACGACGCGGCCGCCGAGGCGGGCGTCGCCTGGATCGAGGAGGCGGTGGGCCCGCTGCGCATCCTGGTCAACAACGCCGGCGTCCAGCACCGCGTGCCCCTGCTCGAGCTCGAGGTCGCCGACTGGGAGCGGGTGCTGCGCACGAACCTCACCAGCGCCTTCGTGGTCGGCCGGGCGGCGGCGAAGCGGATGATCCCGCGCGGCGCCGGGAAGATCGTCAACGTCGCCTCGGTGCAGGCCGATCTCGCGCGGCCGACGATCGCGCCCTACACCGCCTCGAAGGGCGGGATCCGCAACCTCACCCGCGCGATGACGGCGGAGTGGGCGCAGCACGGCATCCAGGTCAATGCGATCGCTCCGGGGTACATCCACACCGAGATGACGCAGGGCCTCGTCGACGACGAGGAGTTCAACAGCTGGATCCTCGGGCGCACGCCCGCCGCGCGCTGGGGCCGCGTCGAGGACCTGATCGGCCCCGCCGTCTGGCTCGCCTCCGACGGCTCGGACTACGTCAACGGGCAGGTCGTCTTCATCGACGGCGGCATGACCGTCGTCGTCTGAGCCACCCCTCGACCCACGAACGGAACCCGCATGACCGCGCTCGTCCCCGCCTCCACCACCCGCGTCGTCGTCCACGCCGCCGGCGACCTCCGCGTCGAGGAGGCGCCGCTCGCGCCGCGCGGTCCCCGCGAGGCCCTCGTCGCCGTCGCGTACGGCGGGATCTGCGGCTCCGATCTGCACTACTGGACGCACGGCGCCGCGGGCGAGTCGATCCTCCGCGAGCCGCTGACGCTCGGCCACGAGGTGGTCGGCACGGTCGTCGAGGCAGCGGCGGACGGCTCGGGACCCCCGGTCGGCGCGGCCGTCGCCGTGCACCCCGCGACCGCGCGCGGCGAGTGGCCCGACGGGCGCCCCAACCTCGCGACCGAGGGCACCTATCTGGGCAGCGCCGCGCGGATGCCGCACACCCAGGGCGCGTTCGCCCGCCACGCGGTGCTGCCGACGCGCATGCTCCGCGAGCTGCCCGCCGGTCTCGGGCTCCGGGAGGCGGCGCTCGCGGAGCCGGCGAGCGTCGCCTGGCACGCGGTCTCGCGCGCGGGGGAGGTGGCGGGACGGCGCGCGCTGGTGATCGGCAGCGGCCCGATCGGGGCGCTGATCGTCGCCGTGCTGAAGCGGGCGGGGGCGGCCGAGATCGTCGCCGTCGACCTGGCCGAGGAGCCGCTCGCGATCGCCCGCGCGGTCGGCGCGACCCGGACGATCCGCGCGACCGACTCAGCCGCGATCGCCGAGGTCGCCGCCGACGCCGTCTTCGAGTCCTCGGGCAGCCCGCGTGGCCTCGGCTCGGCCGTCCGGGGCGCCGCCCGCGGCGGCACCGTCGTGATGGTGGGACTCCTCCCCTCGGGCGAGCAGCCGGCCCTGATCTCGCTCGCGATCACCCGGGAGCTGCGCCTGATCGGCTCCTTCCGCTTCGTCGACGAGATCGACGAGGTGCTGGCGGCGCTCGCCGACGGGAGCCTCGCGGTGGCGCCGGTGGTCACGCAGGTGGTGCCGCTGGAGCGCGCGCTCGAGGCCTTCGAGCTCGCCCGCGACGCCTCGCGCTCGAGCAAGGTGCTGCTCGACTTCACCCCGTGACGGGCGCTCGAGGCGCCTCCGGAGGGTCGGGATCGCCCGAGCGTTCGGGGTTCCCTCGGACGGCGGCGCCGCCGGAGCACTACCGTTGCACCATGGCGTCCACCGATACCCCCGATTCCGCCCCCGAAGCCGACACCGCTTCCGAGAGCGCCCCCACGCTCACCTTCTCCGACCTCGGTCTCTCCGACCCGGTCCTCAAGGCCCTCAAGGAGGTCGGCTACGAGACGCCCTCGGCCATCCAGGCCGCGACGATCCCGTCCCTCCTCTCCGGCCGCGACGTCCTCGGCGTCGCCCAGACCGGCACCGGCAAGACCGCGGCGTTCGCGCTGCCGATCCTCTCGCGCCTCGACGTCTCGCAGAAGACGCCGCAGGCCCTCGTGCTGGCCCCGACCCGCGAGCTCGCGCTGCAGGTGTGCGAGGCGTTCGAGCGCTACGCGTCCGGCCTCCGCGGCGTCCACGTCCTCCCCGTCTACGGCGGCCAGGGCTACGGCACCCAGCTCTCCGCGCTCCGCCGCGGCGTCCACGTCGTCGTCGGCACGCCCGGACGCATCATGGACCACCTCGAGAAGGGCACCCTCGACCTCTCGCAGCTGAAGTTCCTGGTTCTCGACGAGGCCGACGAGATGCTCAAGATGGGCTTCGCGGAGGACGTCGAGACGATCCTCGCCGACACCCCCGTCGAGAAGCAGATCGCGCTGTTCTCGGCGACGATGCCCGCGCAGATCCGCCGCATCTCCGGCAAGTACCTGAAGGAGCCGGAGGAGATCACGGTCAAGAACAAGACCACGACCTCCGTCAACACCACCCAGCGCTACCTGATGGTGTCGTACCCGCAGAAGGTCGACGCCCTCACCCGCATCCTCGAGGTCGAGAACTTCGAGGGCATGATCGTGTTCGTCCGCACGAAGAGCGAGACGGAGACGCTGGCCGAGAAGCTGCGCGCCCGCGGCTACACCGCGGCGGCGATCAGCGGAGACGTGGCCCAGGCCCAGCGCGAGCGCACGGTCGAGCAGCTGAAGTCGGGCAAGCTCGACATCCTCGTCGCGACCGACGTCGCCGCCCGCGGCCTCGACGTCGAGCGCATCAGCCACGTCGTCAACTACGACATCCCGATCGACACCGAGTCGTACGTCCACCGCATCGGCCGCACCGGTCGCGCGGGGCGCAGCGGAGCGGCGATCAGCTTCGTCACGCCGCGCGAGCGCCGCCTCCTCGCCGCCATCGAGAAGGCCACCCGCCAGCCGCTGACCGAGATGCGGATGCCGAGCGTCGAGGACGTCAACGTCACCCGCCTCTCGCGCTTCGACGACGCGATCACCGCGGCGCTCGCCGACACCGAGCGCCTGCAGCGCTTCCGCGACATCATCGGCCACTACGTCGAGCACCACGACGTGGTCGAGTCGGACGTCGCCGCCGCGCTGGCCATCGTCGCGCAGGGCGAGGAGCCGCTGCTGCTCTCGCCCGACGACCCCCGCTTCGCCCGTCGCGAGCGCGAGGACCGCGACTCCCGGCCCGACCGCGGCGACCGCCCCGAGCGCGGCGACCGCTTCGACCGCGGCGGCGACCGGGGCGAGCGTCCCGAGCGCCGTCAGCGCCCGGCGAACAGCAACCTCGCCTCGTACCGGATCGAGGTCGGCCGCCGCCAGCGCGTCGAGCCCCGCCAGATCGTGGGCGCGCTCGCGAACGAGGGCGGCCTCAACCGGGGCGACTTCGGGCACATCGACATCCGCCCGGACTTCTCGATCGTGGAGCTGCCGGCCGACCTGCCCCAGGACGTGCTCGACCGCCTCGCCGACACCCGCATCAGCGGGCAGCTGATCGAGCTGAAGCCGGACCGCCGTCCGAGCCGCGCCGGCGCCGACCGCGGCGCACGCCCCAGCGGCCCGAGCCGCTCGAGCGAGCGCCCGGAGCGCAAGCCGCGCTACTGACGGCTCCCGCCTCTGCGGACGGGCTTCCACGAGACGCCACTCCGGTACAGCGACCCTTGCGTGTCGCGAACCGGAGTGGCGTCTCGCGTTGGTGCGGGGGGCGGCCTCAGCGGCGCAGGACGCGCCGGGCCAGCACGTTGCCGAGCAGCTGCACCAGCTGCACGATCACGATGATCACGAGCACCGCGGCCCAGGTGACGACCGGCTCGAACTGCCGGTAGCCGTACTGGATCGCGAAGTTGCCGAGCCCGCCGGCGCCGATGTATCCGGCGACCGCCGACATGTCGATCACGGCGACGAACACGAACGTGTAGCCGAGGATCAGCGGACCGAGCGCCTCCGGCAGCAGCACCGTGCGGACGATCCGGAACCGGCTCGCTCCGACCGACCGCGCCGCCTCGATCACGCCGGGCTGCACGGTCAGCAGGTTCTGCTCCACGATCCGCCCGATGCCGAAGGCGGCGCCGAGCGAGAGGGTGAAGACGATGGCGTCCGTGCCGATGCCGGAGCCGACCACCAGCCGGGCCAGCGGCTGGGCCGCGGCGATGAAGATGATGAACGGGATCGGCCGGAACACGTTCACGATCACGTTGAGCAGTCCGTGGACCACCCGGTTCGCGTAGAGGGCGCCGCCGCGGGTGAGCGCGAGGCCCAGCCCGATCAGCAGTCCGCCGAGCCCGCCGAAGAGGAGGCTCAGCGCGACGATGTAGAGCGTCTCGCCGGTCGCCTGGACGAGCTTGGGCAGGAGCGGGATCAGCTCGTTCATCGGGGCACCTCCGTGAGGGCGACGCGTCCGCCGAGGCGGGCGAGGAGGGGGTCGACGACGCCGTCCGGCGCGTCGAGAGCGACCGTGAGGTGGCCGAAGGCGCGCCCGCGGACGTCGGTGATGCCGCCGTAGACGAGCTCGAGCGGCACGCCGGCGGCCGCGACCTCGGCGAAGACGTCGCCCTGGGAGGCGGAGTCGTCCGAGAACGAGAGCGTGACCAGCCGACCGCGGTGGCGCGCGCGCAGGACGGCCGCCTCCGCGGGCGAGGGCACCGAGCGGACGACCGTGGAGACGAAGCGGCGGGTGACCGGCTCGCGCGGGGCCGAGAACACGTCGAAGACGGGCCCGCGCTCCACGATGCGGCCCGACTCCATCACCGCGACCTTCGTCGCGAGCTGCTGGACCACGTCCATCTCGTGGGTGATCACGACGATGGTGACGCCCAGCTCCTCGTTGATGCGGCGGAGGAGGGCGAGCACCTCGCCTGTGGTGTCCGGGTCGAGCGCGCTGGTGGCCTCGTCGGCCAGCAGGATGCGCGGGGAGGCGGCGAGGGCGCGGGCGATGCCGACGCGCTGCTTCTGCCCGCCCGAGAGCTGCTCCGGGTGGCTGCGCGCCTTGTCGCTCAGGCCGACGAAGCGGAGCATCTCGTCGACGCGGGCGCGCTGCTCCGCGCGCGGGACGCCCGCGACCTGCAGCGGGTAGGCGACGTTCTGCCACACGGTCTTCGAGCCGAACAGGTTGAACTGCTGGAAGATCATCCCGATGCCCAGGCGCAGCCGGCGCAGCTCGCGCTCGGGCAGGCCAACGGTCTCGCGGCCGTCGATCTCGATGCTGCCGCTGGTCGCGGGCTCGAGGGCGTTGACGAGGCGCGCGAGCGTGCTCTTGCCGGCGCCGGAGTAGCCGATCACGCCGTAGACGTCGCCCGCCTCGATCTCGAGGCTCACGCCGTCGACGGCCGCGGTCGGGGCGGCGCCGCGCCCTGCGCCGGGGTACACCTTGCGCACGTCGGTCATGCGGATGAGCGGCACGGGGCGCCCTTTCTGTTGCGGGGGAGGCACGGGACCGCGCCGGAGGGGAGCTCCGCGAGCGGAGGACCCGACCGGCGCGGTGCCGCGGGTGCCGGAGTCAGGAGGCGGCGGAGATGTCGGTCTCGGCGGACTCGAGCGAGGTCTCCAGCTCGGAGGCGGGGGTCTTCAGGAAGACCGCGGTGCCGCCGGACTGCTCCGAGACGCCGTCGAGCACGTCCTGGCTGTCCTGGTAGACCGAGACGAGCTTCGTGTAGGTCTCGTTCTCGGCGTCGTCGGCCCGGGCGGCGAAGATGTTCGTGTAGAGCAGGGAGGCGGGGTCGCTCGGGTCGTCCTGGGCGATCGCGTCCGAGGCCTTCAGGCCCGCGTTCTCGATGAAGTCGTTGTTGATGATCGCGGCGGCCACGTCCGGGAGCGACGTCGGGGTGAGGGAGGCCTCCAGTGCCGTGACCTCCACCTTCGAGGAGGATTCGACGTCGTCGACGTTCGAGAGCACTCCGCCGCCGTCCTTCAGCTCGACGAGCCCGGCCGACTGCAGCACCAGCAGCGCGCGCGCCTGATTCGTCTCGTCGTTGGGGATCGCGACGGTGGAGCCGGCGGGGATGTCCGCGACGTCGTCGTACTGCGAGGAGTAGAGGCCGAGCGGGTAGATCGCGGTCGCGCCGATCGGCACGAGGTCGGCGTCGGCCGAGGTGTTGTACTGCGCCAGGTAGGCGATGTGCTGGAACTGGTTGAGGTCGATCTCGCCCTCGGTGAGGGCGGGGTTGGGCTGGTTGTAGTCGCTGAAGTCGACGATCTCGACGTCGATCCCGGCGTCGGCGGCGGCCTTCTCGTAGGTGGCCCAGTAGGGGTCGCTCGCGCCGACCACGCCGATGCGGACGGTGTCGTCGCCGCCGCCCGCGCCGGAGCAGCCGGCGAGGAGGAGGGCGGCGGAGGCGGCGATCGCGGAGGTCGCGAGGAGTCGGGTGCGCAGGGTCATGGCTGTGGGGATCCTTCCGTGGAGAGGATCCGGGCACTCGGCGCCGACCGAGCGGTGCTGGTCACCGCCGGCGCTGCGACCGGCCTCCGGTCGCTCGGCGCCGCGACTGCGCGGATCCCGGGGATCACCTTACGAAGGCGGTCGGACCCGCGCGGAACCCGCGCGTAACACGGCGACTCGGAGGCAGAGGAGGCGCGCGCTCACCGCGGGATCGCGCTGTGACGGCTGCTCAGCGCCTGACCGCGCCGCGCCGGACGCTCAGCTCGCGAGCGCGCCGTCCTCGCCCGCCGACGCCTCGTGCTTGGCGATCCGCTTCGCGATCGCGTCGCGCTCGGCCCGGAGCGACGCGATGGTCGGCTTGTCCAGGCGGGGGTCGGCCAGGTCGGCGAAGGGGCTCGCGGCGCCGGTGCGCGCGGACACGAGCGCGGCGTACGCCTTCGTCGCGGCGCGGAGCTCGGCTCCCGCCCGTTCGACCTTCCGCGGCTTCGACTCCTTGTCCGAGACGAGTCGGGCGTGCTTGTCGAGGGCGTCTACCAGCGCGCGATGCGCGGCGTCAATCTTCTTGCTCATAGGCGCATTATGGCGCAGGATCGGCGCATGGCGCCGAACGCGTCCCCGCACCAGCCCTCCGTCCCCCTTCGCGAGATGCCGCTCGGGTATGCAACACGCAGGGGAGGTGTACCGGGGCGGCATCTCGCGGGGAGGGGTCGGGTCAGCGGGCGACCGGCGTGGAGACGGACGACGCGCCCGCGCTGGTGGCGACCGCGTCGAGGACGCGCTGCACGTCGAGGGCGTCGGCGAAGGTGGGCGTCACCGCCGTGCCGCCGGCGATCGCCTCGACGAGGTCGACGACCTGGTGCGTGAAGAGGTGCTCGTAGCCGATGCCGTGCCCGGTCGGCCACCAGGCGGACATGTACGGGTGCGCCGGCTCGGTGACCTGGATGCGCCGGAAGCCCTGCGCCTCCTCGGGGTCGCGGGCGTCGTAGTACTCGAGCTCGTTCATCCGCTCGAAGTCGAACGCGATCGAGCCGAGCTCGCCGTTCACCTCGATCCGGTTGGCGTTGCGGCGGCCGGTCGCGACGCGGGTCGCCTCGAAGACGCCCAGGGCGCCGCCCTCGAAGGAGGCGGTGAAGGCCGCGGCGTCGTCGACGGTCACGGCGCCGCGCGGGGCGTCGGCACCGGCGCGGCCGCCGAGGCCGACCTGCTCGCTGAGCACGGGGCGCTCGGTGGTGAAGGTGCGCAGCGTCGCCGAGACCGAGGTGATGCCGCGGCCGGTCAGCCACTGGGCGGTGTCGATGCTGTGCGCGCCGATGTCGCCGAGGGCGCCCGAGCCGGCGCGCTCCTTCTGCAGGCGCCAGGTCAGCGGCGCCTCGGAGTCGGACAGCCAGTCCTGCAGGTACTGGGCGCGCACGTGGCGGATGTCGCCGAGGCGGCCCTCCTCGATGAAGCGCTTCGCGAGGGCGAGGGCCGGGGTGCGGCGGTAGCTGAAGCCGCACATCGCCACCTTCCCGGAGGCGGCGGCCGCGGCGACCATCCGCTCCGCCTCCTCGACGGAGTTGGCGAGGGGCTTCTCGCACAGCACGTGCTTGCCGGCCTCGAGGGCCGCGATGGCGATCTCGGCGTGGGTGTCGCCCGGGGTGCAGATGTCGACGAGGTCGATGTCGTCGCGGGCGATGACGGCCCGCCAGTCGGTGGAGGCCTCGCTCCAGCCCAGCCGCTCGGCGCGCTCGGCGGTCGAGTCGGGGTTGCTCCCCACGAGCACGGCGAGCTCGGGGCGGAGGGGGAGGGGGAAGAAGCGGGAGGCGGTGCGCCAGGCGTGCGAGTGGGTGCGGCCCATGAAGGCGGTCCCCACCATCGCGACGCGCAGGGCTCGGTCGTTCGACATCGTCGTCCTTTCGTCGGCCGTACGACCCTGCCACGGGTCGGGGCGCGGGCGCTACCGCGCTCGGCGAGGCCGCCTCTGGGGCGACGCGCCCGGGCTGCACGGACGTGAGCGCGTTCATAGAGTTCGGAGAGCGCTCTATCACGGACGGAATGTCTCAACCGCCGCCGTCAGATGTCGCGTAATCCCGCGGATCCCAGCCCTGACGCGGTAGCAGGAAGCCCTCGGGGCGACTGGGCGATCACCCGAACCGCCTTCGAATCGGTTCAGAACTTTTGCTTGACCCGCGACGTAAGTGGAAGTAGCTTCATCCGCATGGTCACCGCAGACCCCCGCAGCACTGCTGCACAGCCTCTTCCCCGCACCTCCGACGAGTCTCAGCAGCTGCTTCTGCAGATGCGCGGCATCGTGAAGGTCTTCCCCGGCGCCCGTGCTCTCGACGGCGTCGACCTCGATGTCCGACCCGGTGAGGTGCACTGCCTCCTCGGCCAGAACGGCGCCGGCAAGTCCACCCTCATCAAGACCCTCGCCGGGGCCCACCAGCCCACCGAGGGCGAGATCCTCGTCGACGGGAACGTCGTCACGATCCCGTCCCCGACGGCGGCCCTCGCCCTGGGCATCGCGACGATGTACCAGGAGCTCGACGTCGTCGACGGCCTCTCCGTCGCCGAGAACATCTTCCTCGGCCACGAGCTCTCCCGCGGCGGCTTCACCGCCCGGGCGAAGGCCACGAGGATCACCCGCGAGCTGATGGAGCGCCTCGGCCACTCCGAGATCTCGCCGAACCGCGAGGTCGGCACGCTCTCCGCCGCCGGCAAGCAGATCGTGCAGATGGCCCGCGCCCTCTCGCACGACGCGCGGGTCATCATCATGGACGAGCCCTCCGCGGTGCTCGACTCCGAGGAGGTGGAGAACCTCTTCCACGTGGTGCGCCAGCTCACCGCCTCCGGCGTCGCCATCGTCTACATCTCGCACCGCCTCGACGAGATCCGCGCCATCGGCGACCGGATCACCGTGATCAAGGACGGCGCGACCGTCGCGCAGAACCTCGCGGTCGCCGACACCCCCACCTCGAAGCTCATCACCCTGATGACCGGCCGCGCCGTCGAGTACGTCTTCCCGGACCGCCAGGAGCTCGACGTCGAGGCCGAGACGCTGCTGAAGGTCGAGAAGCTGGGCCTGCAGGGCTCCTTCTCGGACGTCTCCCTCGAGATCCGCGCCGGCGAGGTCGTCGGCCTCGCGGGGCTGGTCGGCTCCGGCCGCTCCGAGATCCTCGAGACCATCTACGGGGCGCGCCGCGCCAGCACCGGGACGGTCAGCGTGGCGGGCAAGCGCCTGCGCGCCGGATCCGTCACCTCGGCGGTCGACGCCGGCATCGGCCTCTGCCCGGAGGAGCGCAAGAGCCAGGGCCTGCTCCTGGACGAGCCGGTCTACCGCAACATCACCCTCTCGACCTTCGACCGCTTCGCCAAGCGCGGCTTCCTCGACGAGCGCTCCGAGCGCGCGGCGGCGGCCGAGCAGGCGGTCTCCCTCGACCTGCGGCCCTCCGGGGTCGACCGCGACGCCCGCACCCTCTCCGGAGGCAACCAGCAGAAGGCGCTCCTCGCCCGCTGGCTCGTGCGCGGCTGCCGCGTCCTGCTGCTCGACGAGCCGACCCGCGGGGTCGACGTCGGCGCACGGGCCGAGATCTACACCCTGATCAGGGACCTCGCGACCAACGGCGCCGCCGTGCTCGTGGTCTCCAGCGAGATCGGCGAGGTCCTCGGACTCTCCGACCGAGTGCTCGTGATCTCCGACGGCGCCGTGGTCCACGAGGGCCCGGCCGATTCGATCGACGAGCACCGCGTGCTCGATCTCGTCATGGAAGGAAGTGCAGCGTGAGCGGACAGCTCGACACCGCGTCGCCGTCGATCGGCGGTCCGCAGGAGGACGCCGCCCGTCACGCGTCGGCCGCGACGGGAGGCTCCTCCGGGGGCGTGCCCTCGAAGGACTCCCGCTCCGGGATGGCCCGCCTCATGCAGGGCTCCCTCGGCCGCAACGTCGGGCTGCTGCTCGCGCTGGTGATCCTCTGCATCGTCGGATTCGCCACCGCGGGGGAGCGCTTCGCCAGCGTCGACAACGTGCTCACGATCCTCCGCCTCGCCGCCGTCATCGGCGTGCTGAGCATCGGCATGACCTTCGTCATCACCTCCGGCGGCATCGACCTCTCGGTCGGCTCCGTGATGGGGCTCGCGACGGTCTGGGCGAGCACGGTCTCGACCCAGTACTACGCGGCCAACACCTCCTGGCTGGTGATCGTGCTCACCGCGGTCGTCGTCGGCCTCGTCTGCGGCCTGATCAACGGCGCGCTGATCGCCTACGGCCGGGTCGTCGCCTTCATGGCGACCCTGGCGATGCTCGTCGCCGCCCGCGGCTTCGCCGAGCTGATCTCGAACCGCCAGACGCAGGTCGTCACGGTCACGCCGTTCCTCGACTTCTTCCGCGCCGACGTGCTCGGCATCCCGGTGCTCGTGCTGATCTTCGTGGTCGTCGCCGTCGCCGGCTGGATCCTGCTCAACCGCACCACCTTCGGCCGCCGCACCATCGCGGTCGGCGGCAACCCCGAGGCGGCCCGCCTCGCCGGCATCAAGGTCCGCCGCCACACCATGTACGTCTACGGCCTCGCCGGGCTCACCGCCGGCATCGCCGCCGTCATGATGCTCGCCCGCACCACCGCCGGCAGCTCGACCAACGGCCTCCTCTACGAGCTCGACGCCATCGCGGCGGTCGTCGTCGGAGGCACGCTGCTGGCCGGCGGCCGCGGCACCATCGTCGGCACCGTGTTCGGCGTCCTCATCTTCACGACCCTGACCAACGTGTTCACGCAGAACAACATGTCGACCTCGACTCAGGCCGTCGCGAAGGGCGCGATCATCGTCGCCGCCGTCCTGCTGCAGCAGCGGTTCGCCGCCCGCGGCAGGAAGTCCTGACCCCGGGGCTCCGGCCCCGCTCCTCCACACACAGCAACCCACCCGACCACTCAGGTCACCTCTCCGCAGGACACGTGTGCCCTCGGACCCCTCGGATCGATCGAAGGAGATCACTTCCATGCCCGCACGCCCCTTCACCCGCAGCCGCATCTCCCGCACCGCCCGACTCGGCTCGGCCGGCGTCGCCTTCGGCGCCGTCGCGCTGATGCTCACCGGATGCATCTCGAACGCCCCGGTCGAGACCGGCAACGCCGCCTCCGGCGGGACCGCCGCCGCCGTGGCCGCCTCGGACAACGACGCCTCCGGCGACAACGTCGTCATCGGCTTCACCGCTCCCGCCGCCGACCACGGCTGGATGGGCGCGGTCAGCCGCGCCGCCATCGCCGAGGCCGAGAAGTACGACGACGTGGAGCTCCGCACCGCGGAGGGCACCAACGACGTCAACCTCCAGATCAGCCAGGTCGAGACCTTCATCAACGACGGCGTCGACGCGATCGTGCTCCTGCCGATCGACGGAGCGGCGCTCACGCAGGTCGCCACCCAGGCGATGGAGGCGGGCATCACCGTCATCAACGTGGACCGCGAGTTCTCCAGCCCCTTCGCCGCCCGGTCGACCATCCTCGGCGACAACTACGGCATGGGCGTCAGCGCCGGCACCTACATCTGCGAGGAGCTCGGCGACAACCCCGACGCCGTCGTCGCCGAGATCGCCGGCATCGACTCCCTCCCGCTGACCCAGGAGCGCAGCCAGGGCTTCTCGGACGCGCTCGAGGGCTGCGGACTCGACGTGGACAACCGCGTCGCCGCCGACTTCACCGTCCAGGGCGGAGAGCAGGCCGCGGCCAACCTCCTCCAGGCCGCGCCGAAGATCGACGCCATCTGGAACCACGACGACGACCAGGGCGTCGGCGTCCTCGCGGCGATCGACACCGCCGGACGCGACGAGTTCCTCTTCGTCGGCGGCGCCGGCTCGGCCAACGTGATGCGCGCGATCGAGGCCGACGACTCCGTCGTCAAGGCCACGGTCGTCTACCCCTCGACCCAGGCCGCGGACGGCATCAAGCTCGCCCGCCTCGTCGAGCAGAACAAGTCGATGGCCGACACCAGCTCGCTCGGCGTCCCGCGCCAGATCCAGCTCTTCGCGCCGGTCGTCACCAAGGACAACGTCTCCGAGTACCTGCCCTCGGCCTTCGAGTCCTGATCGGCCCCACCAGCCCGGGTCGGCGCGGGAACCATCCCGCGCCGACCCCCACCTCGGCGCCGCCCCGGGATCACTGACGACCCGCAGCGCAACGCCACCGGCATCCGCGAGAGGAGGAGGAGTGCAAGACACCGGCCACAGGGCCGGACAGGAGGAGACCGGATCCGCTCAGTCGTGCGGACAGCGACGGACCCGGCCTCTGCGATGAACACCTCATTGAAGGAATCACATCACGCATGAATGGTAAGCGATCCTCGAGAAGAAGCATCAGGCGTCTTCTCGCACTCGGCATCGCCGGGATGGTGACGGTCTCCGGACTCACCGCCCTCGGCCTGCCCGCCTCGGCCCACGACGGAGTGGACCACGGTTCCGAGGGCGGAGCATCCGCTCTCGACTGGAGCAACTACGAGAAGGTCCTGCTGACGAAGAACGTCGGCGAGCCCCTCGACCTGGCCGTCCTCCCGGACAAGTCGGTCCTCCACACCGCTCGGAACGGCGAGATCCGCCACACCGACCCCAAGACCGGCACCACCCGTGTCGTCAACACGATCCCCGTGTACCAGAACTCGGAGGACGGACTGCAGTCCGTCGGCATCGACCCCGACTTCGCCGAGAACAAGTGGGTCTACCTCGTCTACGCGCCCCCCGGGAACACCCCGACCGGCGCGGCCCCGAACATGCTGCCCGAGGGCGCGACCGACAGCTACTGGGACCAGTGGAAGGGCATCAACCGCCTCTCCCGGTTCAAGTGGACCGGCTCGGGCCTCGACCTCGCGAGCGAGCAGAAGATCATCGACATCGAGACCCAGCGCGGGCAGTGCTGCCACGTGGGTGCCGACTTCGACTGGGACGCCGACGGCAACCTGTACCTCTCCACCGGCGACAACACGCCGGCGAGCGCTCCGGGTGCCGCGGGCTTCGCGCCGAACAACGACGCGCCCCGCATGAACCCGGGCTTCGACTCGCGTCGCGGCGCCGGCAACACGAACGACCTCCGCGGCAAGATCCTCCGGATCACCGTGCAGGAGGACGGCTCGTACACGATCCCCGACGGCAACCTCTTCCCGGTGGGAACCGAGAAGACCCGCCCCGAGATCTTCGTGATGGGCGTCCGCAACCCGTTCAAGATCGACGTCGACGCCGAGACGAACACCCTCTCCTGGGGCGACTACGGCCCCGACGCCACGAAGGCCGCTGCGGCCGACGGCGTCCGCGGCCCGATGGGCCTCGTCGAGTGGAACGCGACCGGACTGGACGAGCCGCACAACTCCGGCTGGCCCTACGTCCACGGACCCAACGCGCCGTACAACGAGTGGAACTTCGAGACGTCGACGCCCCGCGGCTTCTTCGACCCGGAGAACCTGAAGAACAACTCGCGCTGGAACACCGGCCTCGTCGACATCCCGGACGCCAAGGCGGCGACCGTCTACTACGGCGACAACCCCGGCGACCAGCCGTTCGACGAGCTCGTCAACTTCGGGACCAGCACCGGCCAGGGCCCCATGGGCGGACCGGTGTACCACTTCGACGCGGACAACACCTCGACGTCGAAGTTCCCGGAGTACTGGGACAAGAAGACCTTCTTCGGCGAGTTCTCGCAGGACTACATCGCGGCGTTCACGCTCGATGAGGACCGCGCGGTCACGCACATCGAGGACTTCCTCCCCAACGCGGCGCTCAGCCAGGCCGCGCAGCCGATCCACGACAACCCGATGGACATGGAGTTCGGCCCCGACGGGTCGATGTACGTGATCGAGTACGGCGACGGATTCTTCCGCGCCAACCCCGACGCGGGCCTGTACCGGATCGACTACGCCGAGGGCAACAAGGCGCCGCAGGCCCGCTTCACCGCGACCCCCCTGTCCGCCTCGCAGACCCCGCTCGAGGTCACGTTCGACGCCAAGGGATCGACCGACCCCGAGGGCGACGCGCTCACCTACGACTGGGACTTCGACGGCGACGGCACCTTCGACGCCACCGGAGTGACCGTCAAGAAGACCTACACCGAGCTCGGACAGTTCACGGCCCGTCTGCGCGTCACCGACGCCAAGGGCAAGTTCAGCCTGACCTCGCGGGTCATCTCGGTCGGCAACCAGGCGCCGCAGATCCAGATCCAGACGCCCGGCAACGGCTCGTTCTTCAGCTGGGGCGACGCGATCCCCTACCAGGTGACCGGCAAGGACGCTGAGGACGGCGACCAGATCGTCAGCAGCCGCGTGGGCTGGACCTACGGCCTCGGCCACGACGAGCACGCCCACCCCGAGGTCACCGGCACCGGTGCCAAGGGAGCGTTCCCGACGTCCAAGGACTCGCCCGAGCACGGCCCCGGCGCGCTGCTGTACGGCACCGTCGTCGTGACCTACACGGACGGCGGCTTCAACGGCCTGCCCCCGGCTGCGGCCGAGGCGACGCTGCGGCTGAACCCGAAGACGCAGGAGGCGGAGCACGCCGCCCGTGAGGGCGTCCTGCCCTACGCGGACACCACCGCCAGCGGCGGCAACGCCGTCAGCGGACTCGGTGCGGGATCCTTCCTGCGCTGGGACCCGGTGAACTTCGCCAACCTGACCGGCGTCGTGGTCCGCGCCACCGGTGAGGGCACCGTCGACCTCCGCTGGAACGCTGCCGACGCAGCGCCCTTCGGAACGGCGACCATCCCCGCGGGAGCCGGCTGGAAG
Organism: Rathayibacter sp. AY1D5; assembly: GCF_002932515.1. Taxonomy (NCBI): domain Bacteria; kingdom Bacillati; phylum Actinomycetota; class Actinomycetes; order Micrococcales; family Microbacteriaceae; genus Rathayibacter; species Rathayibacter sp. AY1D5. The sequence goes on along the minus strand of NZ_PSVU01000019.1, from coordinate 36,314 downwards.
GACGTCCTCGTCCCCTTCGGCACCAACGTCCCCCGCGGCACCGGCTCGCTCTACGTGACCTCGCCCAGCGGCCTGTCGCTCGACTCCCTCACCTTCCAGGGTGCCGGCGCCGGTGACAAGACGGCTCCGACCGTCGCGGCGACCCTCGACCCGGCAGCGCCTGCGGGCGTCGGCGGCGTCTACAACAAGCCCGTGACCCTCGGCCTCACCGCCACGGACAACGGAGCGCTCTCCACCGTCCAGTACTCCGCCGACAACGGCACGACGTGGACCACGATCCGCGCCGTCAACGGCGCGTACACGGTTCCGTTCACCACGAACGGCGCCCGGACGATCCAGTACCGCGCCACCGACACCGGCGGCAACGTCTCGGCGGTCGGCACGGTGAAGTTCACGATCGACCTGGCCGCGGCGAACGCCCCGACCGCCGCGTCGACCACCACCGTGGCGCTCTCGGCTCCCCGCGTGACCTTCGGGGCACCCGGCGAGGCGACCGTCACGGTCACCGGACAGGGTGGGAACCCCGGCGGAGAGGTCGTCCTCTACGAGGGCGCCACCGAGCTGGGCCGCGCGACGCTGAAGGACGGCAAGGCGACCTTCGCCCTGCCGAAGACCCTCGGCGCCGGCACCCACACCCTCCGTGCGGCGTACGGCTCGGACGCCACCTTCAAGGCCTCGGAGGGCACCGCCCGCCTGATCGTCTCGAAGGCCGCCTCGGAGCTCACCGCGACCGTCTCGCCCAACCCGGTCAAGCCGGGCGCCAGCGCGCAGGTCACGGTCGACGCGAAGTCCTCGACCGGTGTCGCCGGCACCGGTCAGGTGAGCGTGATGGTGAAGAGGAACCTCTCCACCGTCGCGATGCTCACCGGGACCCTCGACGAGAACGGGCACGTCGTGGTGACGCTCCCGAAGCTCGCGGCGGGCAGCTACAAGCTGACCGTCACCCACACCGCCACGGCGGACACCAACGCCGCGTCGGCGCTGCTGAACCTCACCGTCCAGCAGTAGCCCCCGCGCAGGGGCCGGCCGGCTCGACCGGGCCGGCCGGCCCCCCACCCCCTGCACCATCTGCCATTTCGAAGGAGAAATGATGCACCACCACCACGCATCCATCACGGCCAAGCCGATGAGCCGGCGCTCGCTGATGACGGCCCTGGCCGCATCGACCGTCGCGGTCGGCGTCGGAGCGGGAGCCCTCGCGGCGCCCGCCACGGCCGCCCCCGCGCCCTCGTCCGGATCCACGCGCCTGGTCCCGATCAACCGCATCGGCATCCAGCTCTTCAGCGTCCGCGACAAGGTCTCGTCGCTCGGCTTCCGGGCCGTCTTCGAGGAGCTCGGCCGCATCGGCTACAGCGAGATCGAGTTCGCCGGGTACACCCAGGGCAACGTCGGAGCGATCACCCCGCAGCAGATCCGCCAGCTGCTCGACGACAACGGCCTCCGCGCCGTCGGCTCGCACGTCGGCACCAACCTCCTCCGCTCGGAGCTGGGCAAGCAGATCGAGATCGCGCAGATCCTCGGCACGCCGCACCTCGGCACCGGCAACGCGCCCACCAACGTCAACACCAAGGCGGGCTACCTCGCCGCGGCAGAGGAGTGGAACAAGTGGGGCCAGCAGGTCTCGGCCGCGGGGATGAAGCTCTACCAGCACAACCACGCCGGTGAGTTCGGGTTCGCCACGGACGACCCCAAGACCCGCCTGTACGACCTCTTCTACGACAACACCGACCCGCGTCACGTGTACCTCGAGATGGACGTCTACTGGGCGTACGTCGGCAAGAAGCTCTACCCGGGCTTCGAGCCGCTCGACTACATCAAGCGCAACCCGCGCCGCTACCCGATCCTGCACCTCAAGGACGGCAAGACGAACAACGCCAACACCAACGGCTACGACATCGTCGAGTTCGGCGCGGGCAACCTGCCCTACCAGGCGTTCCTCTCGGAGCTGCGCGACCGCGGCCAGCGCTTCGGCGTCTGGGAGCAGGACACCGCTCCCACGCTGGCGACGCCGCCGAGCACGGGGAACTCCCTCGAGGCCGCTTCCCGCAGCTACTCCGCGATCGCTGCGCTCCGTGGCTGAGCGCACCTCGCGCCGCGCGCGCCGCACCGACAGCACCACCACCAGCACGACGCGCACGAGCGCACCGAGGAGAACCCCCATGAAGTGGAAGACGCCCACGGCGGTCCTCGCGGCCGCCTCCCTCGCGATGGTCGCCGCACCGTCCGCCTTCGCGGCGACGACGGACTGCACCACCGAGCTCGGGAACCAGACGATCACCGGAGACCTCAACGTCGGCGCGGGCCAGACCTGCGTGCTCGGCAACGTGACCGTCACCGGCAACGTCATCGTCGGCGACGACGCCTGGCTGGACGCCACCTCGGCGACCATCGGCGGCGACGTCATCGGCACCGACGCGTACGGCATCTCGATCGACGGCACCAGCGTCGGCGGAGACGTCGTGTCGTTCTCGGACGGCAGCCGCAACGGCTTCCTCTACCTGCGCGACCTCACGGTCGGCGGCATGGTCGAGGCCGGCGGGATCGACGTCGAGTTCAGCGACCTCTCGGTCGACGGCTCGGTCAGCACCGACGCGGCGAACTACGTCGACGTCGATCGCACCAGCGTCGGCGGCGACGCCACCTTCGCCGGCAGCGACTTCGGCGTGAACGTGCAGGGCGCCATCGTCGGCGGCTCGCTCGCCGTCACCGGCTCCTCGCGCGGCGTCCTCCTGGGCGCGAACGAGGACGGCTCGGCCTCGGCCCTCGGCAACACGGTGGGCGGGAACCTCACGCTCTCGGGCAACTCCGGCAACGTCCAGCTCGCGGGCTCGACGGTCGGCGGGCGCATCGCGCTCGCCGACAACGCGCCGGCGGTCAACTTCGGCGCGGGCAACACCGCCGCCGGAGTCGACGGCACCTTCACGGGAACGGCGGCGGGCGCTGCGGCGGCCGGCGACCAGGCCGTGGCCGTCATCGTCCCCGAGGCCAACAAGGGCGAGCTGACCTGGACGCTCGAGGGCACCAGCAACCTGGTGAACCTCGGCGTCGCCGAGGAGCAGGGCGACCACTTCGCCGCCTCCGGTGAGCTCGTGCCGGTCCGCGTGACCGACACCCGCCTCAACGGCCCGGCCTGGTCGGTCACCGGCCAGCTGAGCGACTTCCGCTCCGGCGAGAAGACGTTCTCGGGCAAGCACCTCGGCTGGACCCCCGAGGTCCTGGAGAACACGGGCGGTGCCGTCGCCGGCGCAGCCGTCCCCTCCGGGTTCGACTCGGGCAACGGCCTCGCCACGCCCCGCGTCCTCGGCTCCGCCGCGGCGCAGCACCCGACCGGATCCTCGGTCCTGGGCGCCGACCTCGACCTGAAGCTCCCGCTCTCGGTCGGAACCGGCACCTACACCGCGACGCTGACGCTCACCGCGCTCGGCTAGCCCCGGTGGGGCGGCCTCCGGGCCGCCCCACCCTCCCCCCGTCTCCCCGCGAGACGCCACTCCGGTCCGCCCCGCTCGGCGTGCCGCGTACCGGAGCGGCGTCCCGCGGGGAGGCATCCCCCCTTGCAACGGAAGCCTGATCGATGCCGCTCATGCCACGCACCTCCCGCACCACCGCCGCCCTGCTGCTGATGACGCTCCTCGCAGCCGGCGGCCTCTCGGCTCAGGCGGGTGCCCAGGAGGCGGACCCCGCCTCCACGCCGGTCACCTGGGGGGTGCGCCCCGCCGACACCGAGCAGGGCAGCGAGCGGCCGAACTACGCGTACGCCCTCGATCCCGGCGGCCGCCTCAGCGATGCCCTGATCGTCTCCAACTACGACGACGAGGAGCAGACGTTCCGCGTCTACGGCTCCGACGGCTTCATCACCGAGGCCGGCCAGCTCGACCTGCTCCCCGCCGCGGAGCCCTCGACGCAGCTGGGCAGCTGGATCGCGTTCCCCGAGCCCGAGGTCACCGTGCCCGCCGGCGAGAGCGTGCAGGTCCCGTTCGAGGTCGCCGTCCCCGAGGACGTGACCCCGGGCGACTACGCCGCGGGCGTCGTCTCCTCGATCCTGGTGCAGGGCGAGACCGGAGTCTCGGTCGACCGGCGCCTGGGCTCGCGGATGTACCTCCGCGTCGGCGGCGAGCTCGCCCCGCGCCTGTCGATCGACGGCCTCGCCGTCTCGTACCAGGGCGGCTGGAACCCCTTCGCCCCCGGCTCCGCGACCGTCGACTACACCGTGACCAACGCGGGCAACACCCGCATCGCGCCGGGCGCCGAGATCAGCGTCGCCGGCCTCTTCGGCCTCGCGCCGGTGTCCGCGACCGACCCGGAGCCGCTGCCCGAGCTCCTCCCCGGAACCTCCGTCTCGCGCACCGTGACCGTCGCCGGAGTCTGGCCGCTCTTCGTCGCGACCGCCCGCGCCGCGCTCTCGGGCACCGTCGTCACCGCCGACCAGGCCGCGCAGGCCGACTCCGCCGTCGTCGTCCCCGACGTGCCGGTCGCCACCGCCGAGACCTCGGCCGCGGCCGTGCCGTGGAGCGCCGTGCTCCTCCTCGCCCTGCTCATCGGGCTCATCGTGCTGACCGTCGTCCGCCGCCGCCGCCGGGCCGCGGGGGAGCAGGCGCGCATCGACGCCGCCGTCGCCGCCGCTCTCGGCGCCCAGCCGGAGGACGCCGACCGCGCGGAGGTCCGCTCCTGACCGGGTGCGGCCGACGCGGTCCGCGGGGGATCGCGCCGGCGCGGCCCGCCGCCTCCGGGCGCGCGGCCGCCGCTCTAGCGGACCGCCCGCCCCTCGGCGCGCAGCTGCTCGAGGAAGCCGTCCACCACGGCGGGGCTGAGCAGGTGCCCGCGCAACATCAGCGCGGCACCGCGCACGCCCCCGCTGCCGCCCAGCTCGGCGGTCACCACGTCGAGCCGCTGCGTCGCGAGGGGGAGGGAGCGCTCGTCGATCACCGAGCGCACGGCCGTCAGGATCTCCGGGCTGGCGAGGGCGACCGCGCCGCCCAGCACGATGACGGAGGGGTTCAGCAGGCTCACGCAGGTGGCCAGCACCTCGCCGAGCTGCAGTCCCGCGATCCGCGCCGCCTCGACGGCCTCGGGATCGCGCGCCTTCAGCAGGTCGATCAGCTCGCGCACCGACTGCACGTCGCGGCCCGCCCGGGCGAGCCCGGCGGCCAGAGCGGAGCCGCCCGCGACCGCCTCGAGGTCCCCCTCCTGACCTCCCGCCGCGGCCGGGGCCGTGCGCGGCACCTGGACGTGGCCGAGATCACCGGCGGAGCCGAGGGCTCCGCGCTGGAGCAGCCCGGACGAGACGATGCCCGCGCCGATGCCGGTGCCGACCTTCACGAACATCAGGTCGAGGGCGTGCGGGAAGCGCGAGGCCCGCTCGCCGAGCGCCAGCAGGTTCACGTCGTTGTCGACGAGCACCGTGGTGTCGTAGCGCCGGCGCACGAAGGCGGGGATGTCGAAGCCGTCCCAGCCGGGCATGATCGGCGGGCGCACCGGGCGGCCGCTCGCGTGCTCCACCGGGCCGGGCACGCCGACCCCGATGCCCGCGAGGGCGGAGCGGTCGACCCCGGCCGCGGCGAGGATCCCGTCGCAGACGTCGAGCGCGTGCCCGAGCACCGCCACGGGGCCCTGCGCGATGTCGAGCTCCTCGCGGCGCTCGGCGATGATGCGGCCGTCGAAGTCGGTCAGCGCGATGGTCGAGTGCGCCGCGCCCAGGTCGATGGCCAGGAGCGATCGGACGGCCGGGTCGAAGACGAGACGCGCGGACGGACGGCCGCCGGTCGACGGAGCGCGGTCGAGGTGCGCGATCAGTCCGAGCTCGAAGAACTGCTCCAGGCGCGTCATCACCGCGGTCCGCGCGAGACCCGTCTCCTCGACCAGCTCGGCGCGGGTGCGCGGTCGACCGTCGGCGAACAGCCTCAGCATGTCGCCGGTCGCGGTACCGGCGCGCTCGGCCACGCTCAGCTCCTTCTCTCGGCCCGGAGGACGGGTTCGGGGGACAGCACACCTGAGGAAACCAGTCGACGCACGGTTGCGCAATCTTGGCGGGCCCTGCGTGCGGGTCCTGCGCAACACGGCCGGCCGGAGGCGCGTCGCGCGCCCGGCCGCGGCCCCTCCCCACTCCGATCGCCCGGGTGCGCCCCGACGATCGCCGCTCAGCCAGCCCTTCCAGACAGGAGAGAACGATGACCTCGTCCGACACCACCACAGGCGCCCCCCGATCGAGTGGGCGCATCGGCCTCTGGCTGATCGGGGCCCGGGGCAGCGTCGCCACCACGGCCGCCGTGGGCCTGCACGCCATCGCCGCCGGAGCCGCGCCCAGCTCGGGCTGCGCCACCGCGACCCCCGCCTTCGAGGACGTCCCGCTCGCCGGGTTCGCCGACATCGTCATCGGCGGCCACGACGTCTCGCCGACCCCGCTGCTCGAGAAGGCCACGGGCCTCGCGGCCGGCGGCATGTTCCCGACCTCGGTCGTCGCCGAGGTGGCCGACCGGATCGACGCGACCGACGCCGAGATCCGCCTCGCCCCCGCCGACGCCGCGTCGCAGCAGGAGGAGATCGACCGCCGGGCCGCCGACATCGTCGCCTTCCGCGAGCGCCACGGCCTCGCCCGGGTCGTCGTGATCGACGTCGCCTCGACCGAGGTGCTGCCGGCCGACCGTCCCGAGTTCCACGACCTCGCCGCTCTGCGCGCCGCCCTGGCGCGTCCGGGCGAGCGCCTCCTGCCGCCGAGCTCGATCGCCGCCCTCTCGGCCGTCGTCGCGGGCGCGGCCTACGCCTGCTTCACTCCCTCGACCGCGCTGGCTCTGCCGGCCCTGGAGGAGTGGGCCGCCGAGGCCGGGATCCCGATCGCCGGCCAGGACGGCAAGACGGGGGAGACCCTGCTCCGCAGCGTGCTCGCGCCGATGTTCACGGCGCGCGGGATGCGCGTGCTCTCCTGGGCGGGGGCGAACCTCCTCGGCGGCGGCGACGGGCAGACCCTCGCCGACCCGGAGGCGGTGCGCTCGAAGCTCGTCTCGAAGAACCGCGGACTCCGCAGCCTCCTCGGCGACGACGTCGTCACTCCGCTCCACATCGACAACGTCCCGGACCTCGGCGACGTCAAGACCGCCTGGGACCACGTGCACGCGGAGGGCTTCCTCGGCTCGCGGATCACGGTGCAGACGATCTGGTCGGCGTACGACTCGGCCCTCGCGGCGCCGCTGATCCTCGACCTCGCCCGCCTGCTGGCGCTCGCGGACGAGGCCGGCGTCTCGGGCCCGGTCGGCGAGCTCGGCTTCTTCTTCAAGGATCCGTGGGGCAGCGACGTGCACGGCTTCGCCGAGCAGACGGCAGAGCTGGTGGCCTGGTCCGCCCGCACCGGCGCCCTCGTCGCCGAGCGCCGCACCCCGGTGACGAGCGGGACGCGGAGCGATGGCTGAGCTGCGCGACTACCTCGAGCTCGTCCGCGCGAAGGCCGCGCTGACCGTGATCGGCGACACCGTCGCGGGCGGAGCGTGGGCGGGCCGCGGAGTGGGAGCGCGCACGGTCGCGCTCCCGCTGTCCTCGGCGCTGCTCTACTCGGCGGGCATGGCGCTCAACGACTACGCGGACGCCGAGCTCGACGCCCGGGAGCGGCCCGAGCGGCCGATCCCCTCGGGGCGCATCCGGCGCTCGGCGGCGCTGGGCACGGCGGCGGCGCTGACCGCGGCGGGGATCGCCGTGGCGGCCGTCGTGGACGGGCGGCGCTCGCTCGCGCTCTCGCTGCCGCTCGCGGCCGGGATCTGGTCGTACGACCTGCTCGCGAAGCCGACTCCGCTGGGCCCGGTCGTGATGGCGGCCTGCCGCGGTCTCGACGTGCTGCTCGGCGCGGGCGTCGACGGCGTGCGCGCGGCGGCCCCCGCCTCCGCCGCTGTGGCCGCGCACACGCTCGGCGTCACCGTGCTCTCGCGCGGCGAGGTGCACGGCACCACCCCGGTCGCGGCGGGAGCGGTCTCGGCCGGCACCGCGGCGATCGCGTTGTCCACCGCGGCCGGCGCTCTGGCCGAGCGCCGGGCCGCCCCCGCCGCGGTCGTCGCCGCGGGCCTCGGGCGCTGGCTCCTGCTCGTGCTCACCGCGCAGCTGCAGTCCGTGCGGACGCCGACGGCCGCGGCCGCGCGGACGGCGACCCGCGCGGGCATCACCGGGATGATCCCGCTGCAGGCCGCGCTCGCCGGTCTGAAGCGTCCCGAGCTGGGGGCGGCGCTGCTCGCGCTCGACGCGCTCGGCTCCCTCCTGCTCCGCCGCCCGCGGACGGCGGACATCACATGAGCGCCACCGGACCCGTCCTCGGCTACGGCACCAACGGCTTCGCCGACCACACCCTCGACGACGCGCTCACGGTGATCCACGCCGCGGGGTACCGCGCCGTCGCGCTCACCCTCGGGCACCCGCACCTCGATCCCTTCGCGGCCGACTGGCGCGAGCGGACGCTGGCGCTCCGGTCGCGGCTCGACGAGCTGGGCCTGCGCGTGGTCGTCGAGACGGGCGCGCGGTACCTGCTCGACCCGTTCGCGAAGCACCGCCCCACGCTGGTCGACGAGGAGGCCGGCCCCCGCGTCCGCTTCCTCGAGCGCGCGATCGAGATCGCCGCGCTGCTGGACGCCGACGCCGTCTCCCTCTGGTCGGGGGTCGTGCCGGCGGGCGCCGATGCGGCCGCTGCCTGGCGGCTGCTCGTCGAGCGCATGCGCGGCGTCGTCGCGACGGCCGAGCGCCACGGCGTGCGGCTGGCCGTCGAGCCCGAGCCGGGGATGCTGGTGGAGACGGTCGCCGACGCGCTGCTGCTGCGCCGCGAGCTCGGCGACCCGGAGTCGGTCGGGCTGACGGTCGACCTCGGCCATTGCGTCGTGGTGGAGCCGGACGGCGTGGTCGGAGCCCTCCGCAGCGCCGGGGACCTGCTGCTGAACGTGCAGGTCGACGACATGCTCCCGGAGCGGCACGAGCACCTCGAGCTCGGCACCGGATCGCTCGACCTCGCGGCCGCCTTCGCGACCCTCGCCGAGATCGGCTACCGCGGGATCGCCGCCGTCGAGCTGCCCCGGCACTCGCACGACGCGCCCCGCCTGGCCGTGGCGAGCCTCGCGGCGATGGAGGAGGCGCTCGGCGGCGCCTCCTCGCACGCCGAGCACCCGTGGACCGCGGCCGCCCGTTCCGCCGTCCTCGAGCGCCCGTCGCGGATCGAGCGCTTCTTCCCCGCCGCCGGCCGCGAGGCCGGACGCGAGCCGCTCCGGCCCGCCGAGGACCCGCACGGCCTCGTCCACGGCACGCACGACGACGCGGCCCGCGCCGCCCTGGTGCAGGCCGCCGCGCAGGCGCTCGGCGACGACGACCTGGCCGCTCTCCTCCTCCGCCTCTACCGGGGCGGGGACGGCGCCGAGCGCCGCGGAGTGCTGGCCGGGCTGAACGCCCTCGGCGACCCGGGACCGGCGACGACCCTCGCCGGCCTCGAGCTGACCGCCGACGCCCTGCGCGCCAACGACACCCGGCTCGTCGCCGTGGCGATGGGCTCCTTCGCCCGCAGCCACCTCGATGCGCACGCCTGGCGGCACGGGGTGCTCAAGCTCGTCTTCCTCGGCGTCCCGCTCGCGGCGGTCGCCGGGCTGGAGGAGCGCAGCGACGCCGAGCTGCGCGCGATGGCAGGCCGCTTCGCCGACGAGCGCCGCGCGGCCGGGCGCCCGCTCCCGGACGATCTGGCGGTGCTCCTGCCGAGCTGACCGCCCCCGAACGCCGCCCCGACCGCGGGGCACCACCACCGATGAGAAAGGCGCGACGATGCGCATCTTCGACCCGCACATCCACATGACCTCCCGCACCACCGACGACTACCAGGCGATGTTCGACGCCGGCGTCCGCGCGGTCGTCGAACCCTCCTTCTGGCTCGGCCAGCCGCGCACGAACGTCGGCTCGTTCACGGACTACTTCGACGCCCTGATCGGCTGGGAGCGCTTCCGCGCCGCGCAGTTCGGCATCCGCCACCACTGCACCATCGGGCTCAACCCGAAGGAGGCGAACGACCCGCGCTGCCGGGCCGTCCTGCCCGAGCTCGACCGCTACCTCGCCAAGGACGGCGTCGTCGCGGTCGGCGAGACCGGCTACGACTCGCTCACCCCCGAGGAGGACCAGGTCTTCCGCCAGCAGCTCGAGCTCGCCGGCGAGCACGGCCTCCCCGCGATGGTGCACACCCCGCACCGCGACAAGGAGTCGGGCACCCGCCGCACCCTCGAGGTCGTCGCCGACTCGGGGCTCGAGCCCGGGCGGGTCCTCGTCGACCACCTCAACGAGGTCACCGTCGACGCGGTCCGCGACTCCGGCTGCTGGATGGGCTTCTCGATCTACCCCGACACGAAGATGGACGAGACCCGCCTGGTGACGCTGGTCGAGCGGATCGGGCTGGACCGCGTGCTGGTCAACTCCGCCGCCGACTGGGGCCGCTCCGACCCGCTCACGACCGCGAAGACCGGCCGCCTCCTCCTCGTCGCCGGATTCAGCGCGGGAGACGTGGACCGGCTGCTCTGGCAGAACCCGGTCGAGTTCTACGGGCAGAGCGGACGCCTGGACCTCTCGCCCGTCGCGGGCTTCGACGTGCAGGAGTCGGCCGGCCGCACCTTCGAGGGCAACTCCGTGCTCCGGGGCGCGCCGCGCGTGGCGGAGGTCGTGTGATGCACCTCTCCTACTGCACCAACGTCCATCCCGCCGAGGACCTGGCCGGAGTCGTCCGCCAGCTCGACGTCTACGCCGGACCCGCGCGCGTGGCCGCCGGGCTCGCCCTGGTCGGAGTCGGCCTGTGGATCCCGCGCGACCTCGCGGCCCGCCTGGTCGCCAGCGCCGAGGACCGCGCCGTCCTCCGCGCGGCCCTGCAGCGCAACGGCCTGGAGGTGCGCACGCTCAACGCCTTCCCGTACGCCGCGTTCCACGCCGAGGTCGTGAAGCTCGACGTCTACCGCCCCGACTGGACCACGCCGGAGCGCCTGCAGTACACCATCGACTGCGCGCGGATCCTGGCCGACCTGCTGCCCGCCGGCGCCGACGGCAGCATCTCGACGCTGCCTCTGGGCTGGCGCGAGGGCTGGGGACGGGAGCAGGACGAGGCCGCCTGCCGCAACCTCGCCCGGCTCGTCGAGGAGCTGCGCGACCTGCGCCGCTCCACCGGCCACGCGATCCGCCTGGCGATCGAGCCCGAGCCCGGCTGCATCCTCGACACCGTGGACGACGTCGTCGACTGGCTGCACCCGCGGATCGGAGTGGTCGACCCGGCGTACGTGGGCGTGTGCCTCGACACCTGCCACCTCGCCGTCTCCTTCGCCGATCCGGTCTCGGCCGTGCGCCGCATCCGCGACGCGGGCCTGCGCGTGGTCAAGGTGCAGGCCTCGGCCGCGCTCCACCTGGAGGACCCCTCGGGCCGCGCCGCGCTCACCCCGTTCGTCGAGAAGCGCTACCTGCACCAGACCCGCGAGAACGGGATCGACGGCGTGCTCCGCGTCGACGACCTGCCCGAGGCGCTGGACACGCTCCCCGGCACCGGCCCGTGGCGCGTGCACTTCCACGTGCCGCTGCACCACCGGCCGGAGGCGCCGCTCTCGGCCACCACGGCGGTCCTGGCGGAGGCGGTCTCGGCGGTCGACGCCGCCTGGCCGTACGACGAGATCCACCTCGACGTCGAGACCTACACCTGGTCGGTGCTCGCCGACGCCCCGAGCGACCTCTCGACGGGCATCGGCGCCGAGCTCGCCTGGGCGGCCGCTCACCTGCTCACGCCCGCCTCCCGAGAGGCGCTGCTGGCGCCCCTCCTCCCGCAGGCGGCGGCGCTGTGAGGCCCGTGCTGCTGCTCGACGTGGTCGGGCTGACCTCGACGGCGCTCGCCGACATGCCCCGCCTCTCGCGGCTGGCCCGCGGGGGCGGGCGCCTGCCGCTGGACACGGTCCTGCCCGCGGTCACCTGCAGCGTGCAGTCGACCATGCTCACCGGCTCGATGCCCGCGCAGCACGGGATCGTCGGCAACGGCTGGTACTTCCGCGACCTCGGCGAGGTGCACCTGTGGCGCCAGCACAACCGCCTGGTCACGGGGGAGAAGGTCTGGGAGACCGCACGCCGGCTGAGCGGGGAGCCGTACCGCGCGGCCAACATCGGCTGGTGGTACGCGATGGGGGCGACGACCGACGTCACCGTCACTCCGCGCCCGATCTACCACGCCGACGGCCGCAAGTCGCCGGACGCGTACGTGCGCCCGCCGGCGCTGCACGACGAGCTGGTCTCGCGCTTCGGCGCCTTCCCGCTGTTCCAGTACTGGGGGCCGACCGCGTCGCTCCGCTCGACCCAGTGGATGGTCGACGCGACCCGGCACGTGCTGGCGGGCGACGGCTCCGGACCGCCCGAGCTGACCACGGCGTACCTGCCGCACCTCGACTACGACCTCCAGCGCTTCGGACCGGACTCGCCCGAGGCGCGCCGGGCCGCGTCGGAGCTCGACGTGGTGCTCGCTCCGCTGCTCGACGACGCGGAGGCGCTGGGCGCGTCGGTGATCGTGGTCGCCGAGTACGGGATCGCCGACGCCGACACCCCGGTCGACGTGAACCGGGCGCTCCGCCGCGAGGGCCTGCTCGAGGTCTACGTGCAGGACGGCCGGGAGCAGCTGGACCCGTGGACGTCGCGCGCGTTCGCCGTCGCCGACCACCAGGTCGCGCACGTCTACGTGCAGGACGCGGCGGACCTGCCGCGGGTGCGCTCGATCCTCGAGGGGCTCGACGGCGTCGACGAGGTGCTCGACCGGGAGGCGCAGGCCCGCTACGGCCTCGACCACGAGCGCTCGGGCGAGTTCGTCGTGGTCGCCCGGCCGGGGGCGTGGTTCACCTACTACTACTGGCTCGACGACGACCGCGCGCCCGACTTCGCCCGCGGCGTCGACATCCACCGCAAGCCCGGCTACGACCCGGCCGAGCTCTTCTTCGATCCGGCCGACCCGCTGGTGAAGGCGAAGGCGGCGGGCAACCTGGCCAAGAAGGCACTGGGGCTGCGCTACGCGATGAACCTGGTGCCCCTGGACGCGTCGCTCGTGCGCGGCACGCACGGGAGGCTGCCGTCCTCGTCGGCGGACACTCCGCTCGTGCTGGCCTCGGACGCGGACCTGCTGCCGGCCGGAGCCGCGTCGCTCCCGGCCACCGCGGTGCGCGACCTGGTGCTCGCGGCGCACGGCCCGGCCCTCGCGAAGGAGGCGTCGGCGCTCGCGCGCTGAGGGAGGGGACGCCCGGCGGCCTGCGCCCGTGTGCGGGCCGTCGGGCGTCGGGGGCTCAGCCGAGGTCGCCGCGGCCCGACGCGAGCTCAGGCGAGCTCGCCGGGGACCGCAGCGGGCTCAGGTCCTCGCCGCGGACCCAGCCGGGCGGCCGGGCGGCTCAGCGCGGCACGAGCCCGGTGAGCCGCGCCGTCAGCCGCTCGACGGGGCCGGCACCGAGGAACCGCCACCACAGCACGGCGGCCGTGCACAAACCGAGCACGAGGGCGAGAGCGGCGAGCGGAGTGTCGGCGGAGTAGCCGAGGCCCGCCCGCGCGAGCGCTGCGACGAGCGCCACCTGCAGCACGTAGACCGAGAGCGCGAGCGTGCCGATCGCCCGGAGCGGCACCAGCAGCCGCTGGACAGCGGTGGAGCGCGACGTGGTCAGCAGCACCACCGCGACGTAGGCCAGGAGCACGAGCCCGAGGTCGTGCAGAGTGTCCGGGAGGCTGCCGGAGGGCGACTCCACGCCGAGCAGGAGCGCGACCAGCGGCCGCACCGGGTACGCGACGACCGCGACCGCCGCGAGCACCGGCAGCAGCCGGTCGCGCTGCGCGCCGTGCCGCAGCAGCAGGGCTCCGAGGAGGAAGAAGGGGAGCAGGTTGGTCGCGCGGTAGCTCGGCCCGGTGAAGAGCCAGAGGGCGAGCGGAGAGCCGGGTGCGGCGGCGGCGACCGCGGCGTTCACGGGCCCGGCGGTGAGCGCGAGCACGGCTGCCAGCGCGGCGATGATCCGGGAGCGGAGGAGCAGCAGCGGCGTGCCGAGCACGAGCACGACGCCGAGGTACTGCAGCACGATCGCGATCCAGCTGCCCCAGGTCTCGAGCCAGACGCCGAGCGCCACGAGCACTGCGCCGCGGATCGCGTTCCGCAGCAGCACCCGCCCGGGCGAGGCACCGGGCCGAGCGAGCACCAGGGCCGCCGACATCCCCATCACCAGCGCGAACAGCGGCGACGCGAGATCGTTGACGTTCCACGCCAGGAACCCGACGACCCCCGTGCGCGCGCTCGGCACGAGCGGCATCGCGTGCGCGACGAGCATGGCAGCCACCGCCACTCCGCGCAGCACGTCGGGGGCGACCAGTCGGTCGTGCCGGAGTCGCGGAGCCGTCGCAGTCATCCCGCGAGAGTAGGCGCGCCTCCGCCGCCGCGCCCGGCGCGAGCGCACCTCGCGCCACCGGCCGTCCGCTGGGCCGTCCGCCGGGCCGTCGGCCGCGGCGCCGCCCGCTCCGCCGACGTGCGCTGCTGTCCGCTCCGCTCCGCCGGCCGCGGCGCCGCCCGCCCCGCCCGCGGGCGCCGGGCTGTCGGCCGCGGCGCCGCCCGCTCCGCCGACGTGCGCTGCTGTCCGCTCCGCTCCGTCGGCCCGGGCCTCCGGCCGCTCGCTCCCAGCCGTCGCTGACCGGCCGCGGCGCCGCCCGCTCCGCCGACGGGCGCTGCTGTCCGCTCCGCTCCGTCGGCCCGGGCCTCCGGCCGCCCGCTCCGATCCGTCGCTGACGGCCCGTTCCGTCCTCCCGCACGGGCCGTTCGTGACGGATCGACGCCCGACGCCGTCCGGCAGGCCCGCGCTCGCTCCGCATGCGGCGCCCAGCCGCGTCCAGCCCGCTCCGATCCGTCGCGGACGGCCCGTCCTGCGCTCCTCCGCGGGCCGTGAGCGACGGATCAGCGCCCGCGCGCGCCGCCGCCTCGCGCGGATCCCCGCCGCGATGCCCCATCCGTGCTCCCGGCCTGCTCCGATGCGTCACGAACGGCTCCTTCCGCCCTCCCGAAGCGACCGTTCGTGACCCCTCGGCGCCCGTTCGTCCGTACGCGCGCCCGTGCCGCCGGCTCGCGCGGATCCCCGCCGCGACGTCCCGGTCCCGCCTCGGCCTGCTCCGATGCGTCACGAACGGCTCCTTCCGCCCTTCCGAAGCGACCGTTCGTGACCCCTCGGCGCCCGTTCGTCCGTACGCGCGCCCGCGCCGCCGGCTCGCGCGGATCCCCGCCGCGACGTCACGGTCCCGCCGCGGCCTGCTCCGATGCGTCACGAACGGCTCCTTCCGTCCTCCCGAAGCGACCGTTCGTGACCCCTCGGCGCCCGCTCGTCCGCACGCGCGCCCGCACCGCCGCCTCGCGCTCGGCGCCGCCGCGACGTCCCGGCCGTGCCTCCGGCCTGCTCCGATGCGTCACGAACGGTCCCTTCCTCCCTCCCGAAGCGACCGTTCGTGCCCCCTCGGCGCCCGCCCGCCCGCGGGCGCCTGCACTCGGCCCGCACCGAGCACGACCGGGCATGCTGGACGGATGACCGACGCCGCCCCGTCCCCCGACCGCCCGCGCCGCGCCCGCAGCCAGCACGTGCTCACCGTGCTGCGGACCGAGCGCCTCACCGGCCACCTGGTCCGCGTGCACCTCGGCGGCGACGGGCTCGACGCGTTCCTCGCCGAGTCCGACCCCGAGCGCCTCGCCGCGACCGACCGCTACGTGAAGCTCCTGCTCCCGCCGCGCGGCTCCGACCTCCAGCCGCCCTTCGACCTCGACGCGCTCCGGGCGAGCGTCGCCCCCGAGCAGCTGCCCGTGCGCCGCACCTACACCGTCCGCTCGGTCGACCTCGAGCGGCGCTCGATCGCCGTCGACTTCGTCGTGCACGGCGACGAAGGGGTGGCGGGACCGTGGGCGCTCGCCGCGGCTCCCGGCGACCGGATCGCGCTCTCCGCGCCCGGCGGCGCCTGGTCGCCGAGCGCCGACCCCGAGGTCGTGCACCTGCTGCTCGGCGACGACTCCGCTCTGCCGGCGATCGCCTCCGCCCTCGAGGGGATGCCCGCGCACGCCCGCGGCCTGGTCCTGATCGAGGTCGACTCGGCCGCCGACGAGCTCGATCTTCCCGCCCCGGCCGGAGTGGAGGTCCGCTGGCTGCACCGCGGCGGTCTCGAGGCCGGCCGGGCGCTGGTCGCTGCCGTGCGGGCCGAGCCGAGGCCCGAGGGCGTGCTCGAGGTCTTCGCGCACGGCGAGCGCACCGCGATGAAGCAGCTGCGCGCCCTCCTGCAGGACGAGTGGGGGGTGGAGCGCCGGGCGCTCTCGCTCTCGGCCTACTGGGCTCTCGGCCGCGCCGAGGACCGCTTCCAGGCCGAGAAGCGCGAGCCGGTCGGCGCCATCTTCGCCGACTGACGCGGGAGCGCACTCCGTCCGCACACCTCCGGGAAGGGACTAGGTCACGATCACCACCCGGGACGGCTCGAGCCGCGAGGTCCCCGTCGACGCCCTCTACCGCCCGTGAGCGGGCCGCGGCACTCCCGTTCGGACGGGCCGGAGCAGGAGGGGACGGGTGCGCGCGTCCTGTCCACGCGCTTCACCGACGTCCACTACCTCGACGAGGGCCCGGCGGACGGCACTCCGCTCGTGCTCGTGCACGGCTTCCCCGACGTCCCCGCCACCTGGGACGGCGTCCTGGAGCTGCTTCCCCCCGGGCTCCGGGTGGTGCGCCCCTTCCTGCGCGGGGTCGGGCGGACCCGGGTCGTCGACCCCGGGGCGCGGTCCGGGCAGGTGGCCGCGCTGGCCACCGACCTGCTCGATCTCCTCAAGGCGCTCGACCTCGGGCCTGTCGTGCTCGTCGGCCACGACTGGGGAGCACGGAGCGCTCACGCCGTCGCGGCGCTCGCGCCCGAGCGGGTCGGCGCACTGGTCACCCTCGCCACCGCGTACGGACCGTCGAGCGAGCTGAGCGGCGGCGAGGTCCTCGACGACGCCGCCGCGGCCTGGTACCGCTACTGGCTCTGCACGGCCGCGGGAGCGGAGGCGTTCCGGGGCGACCCGGCGCAGCTCGTCCGCTGGGCCTGGCGGGAGTGGTCGCCTCCGGGCTCCCTCCCGTCGGAGGCCCTGGAGGAGGTCCTCGCGGCGACGGCGACCAGCGGCTTCGCCGACACGGTCGTCGACTACTACCGGCACGGCGCCGGGGAGGCGCCCGGCCGGGCCGTGTACCGCGCCGCGCAGGAGGCCCTCGACGCCTGGCCGCGCATCGACGCGCCGACGACATTCCTCCTCGGGACGGCCGACGGCTGCGAGACGCCCGCCCTCGCACGGGCGAACGGCCGGTACTTCTCCGCAGGCCGGGAGCTGATCGAGCTCGACGGCGTCGGCCACTTCGTGCAGCGCGAGGCCCCCGGGGCGGTCGCGGCCGCGATCCTCCGGCACCTCCGACCGCTCGCCCCCTCACCCGCACCTCCCGAGACGTGTTAGAGCGTCTCCGGCCGCGGACGGTCCGTGCCCACCCCGCGGACGCTCCTGCTGGAGGCCGCGAGGAGCGAGGCGACAAGGACGAGCGCGGCGCAGCCGAGCAGGGTGCGGTCGAGCCCGACGAGGTCGGCGAGCGGGCCCACGAGCGCCTCCCCGAGCGGCACGGCGAGGAAGGAGCCGACCATGTCGTAGGAGTAGACCCGGGCGAGCGCCTCGCGGGGGACGTGGGTCTGCAGCGACTGGTCCCAGGCGATGGCGAAGATCTCGAGCGCGACTCCGCCGAGGGCGAAGGCGAGGAGGAGGGCGGGGAGCGCCGGGAGGATCCCGAGGGCGGCGACCGGGACGGCCGTCACCGCCATGAGGGCGACGCCCGCCCCCAGCGCCCGGCGGGGCCGCCAGCGCAGCGCGATCACGGCCCCGATCACCAGACCGACGGTCTGTGCGGCGATCACGAGTCCCCATGCCGCTCGGCCGAAGGACCGGTCGGCGACGACCGGGCCGAGGACCGTGGTCGCGCCGACGAACGCGGCGTTGACGGCGGTGAACTGCGCCACGACGATCCACACCCAGCGCCGGCTCGTGAACTCCCGCCACCCCTCGCGGAGGTCGGCGAGGACGGAGGCGCCCGGGCCCGAGCGGACCGTCCGCGGCAGCCGCACACGGGAGTAGAGGACCGCGGCCAGGGCGAAGCCCGCGGCGTCGACCGCCAGCCCCCACCCGGGACCCACCAGTGCGACGAGCGCGGCCCCGCCCGAGGCGCCGACGATGCTCCCGGCGTTCAGGCCCAGGCGGAGCAGGGCGTTGGCCGGGCGGAGCTCGCCGACCGGCACCGTCTCGGGGACGAGGGCGGCCGCGGCGGGCAGGCTCATCGCCGCGACGGCGCCGTTGAGCACGCTGAGCACGACCAGGGCCGCGACGGTCGCTGTCCCCGTGATCACCGTCACGGCGACCGCGGCCTGAGTGGCCGCCGCCGCGAGCGAGGTGCCGACGAGGATCACGGAGCGGGGGAGCCGGTCGGCGAGGACGCCGCCGAGCAGCAGGACGGCGACGTTGGCGAGGGAGCGCACGGCGACGACGAGTCCGAGGTCCGTCGGCGAGCCCGTCAGGTCCAGCACGGCGAAGGCCAGGGCGATCGGAGCGACGGCGTTGCCGAGGACCCCGGTCGTGCGGGCGGCGAGGAGCCAGCGGAAGGGGCCGTGCGCGAGAGGACCGTGCGCCAGCGGCCCGCGCCCGTCGCGGGTCACGGCCGGCGGAGCGGGAACATGGCGGTCGTCATCGACACCGGCGCGGTCCCGGGGGTCCTCGGCGGCCGGGCCGCCGCGTGCAGCAGCGCGGACGCCTCCCCGACGTGCCGCACCACCCGCCGCCAGACCTCGGGGTCGACCCAGAGCTCCGCGTCCGTCGAGAGCTGAGGACCGTCCGCCCGGCTCGACGAGCGCCGCCGGAGCTCCTCGATCAGGGCCTCGAGGTGCAGGTCCCGCTCCTCCTCCGGCCCGGCGTCCACTGACGCGGTCACGTCGAAGGGCCTTCCGGAGGCCTCGTGCCGGTACCTCTTCGCCTCGCCGCCCCGCAGGCGCACGGTCTCGACGACGGCCACGAGCCCGGCGCGCTCCAGCACGCGGAAGTGGTAGCTCGCCGTCGCCTGCGACAGCTGCAGCTCGCGGGCGGCCTCCGCGGCGCTCATCGCCGCTCCCGTCACCAGGGACAGCAGACGGAGGCGGATCGGATGCGCGGTGGCGCGCAGCTCGTCGAGAGAGGACATGCGGCCATGGTGACCGGAGGCTCCCGCACCGTCAAACAGGGCTTTGGGGGTGGGGCGGCGCTCACCGGGCCGCTCCGGTGCACATCGGGCGGCGCTCGCCGGGCCGCTCTGACGAGCGATCCGGAGGGCCCACCGCTCTCCCCAGCGATCAGGGAGCGGGGCCCGGAGTCGTCCTCCGGGCCCCGTCGCTCAGACCTGGGCGGTGCCGCTGTCCTCGACCGGGCCGGACGCGTCCGACTCCTCGGTGATCTCGGTGTCGGTCTCGTCGGCGCGGTCGCGGAGCGCGTCGGCCATCGCGCCGGCGCCCTCGGCTCCGTGGTCGTGCTCGACCTGGTCGATCAGGCCGCCGAGCTTCTCGTCGTTGCTGGCGTCCTCGGCTCCGTCCATCACGGGGCTGTTCTGCTCGTTGTCGCTCATGGCGCTCCTCCTGGGTCGACCGGCCTCTGCGCCGGTGGTCCGACGCTACGCGCGCGGCCCGTGCGGTGCAGGTGATCGACGGGAATCGGCCGGTCCGCTATCGGGGTGCCGAGCGACGTTCCCGGTCATCCCCGAGTCGAGCGGATATCGCTTTCCACCCTCCGGAGAAGTGAGCGGATATCGCCTGTCGAATGAGCCCCTATCGCTTTCCGGCGAGGTGAACAGTTCTCTCAGAGAAGTGCCCCTCGGAGATCCTCCCTGCTATGATCGGGCGACTTCTGCACCAGGGACCGGGGGGTCGTTCTCGGCGGACGATCGATCATCCACACGCCTGTTATCTCGATCATCACCAGTGAAGGCGCGTATGGCTTCGTATCTCTTCGTCTGCTCCGGCGGCGGGCATCTCAAGGAGATGTTCGCCCTCTCGGGGCTCCTCGGAGTCGACCCGGAGGAGCAGCACTGGGCGACCGTCGACAGCGCCCTCAGCCGCACCCTCCTCGCCGACCGGCGCGTGACCCACCTCGCCGATCCGCCGCCCCGCGCCGTGGTGCCGGTGCTCCGCAACGCGATGATCGGCCGCTCCCTGCTGGCCCGCGGGTCCTTCGACGCCGTCTTCAGCACCGGCGCCAGCCCCGCCCTCTCCTTCCTGCCGCTCGCGGCCTCGCGCGGCATCCCCGCGCACTACATCGAGAGCGCCGCCCGCGTGCTCGGCCCGTCGATGACCGGTCGGATCCTCGCCCGGGTCCCCGCCGTCTCGACCTACACCCAGTACCGCTCCTGGGCCGACGACCGCTGGAGCTTCGGCGGCTCGATCTTCGACACCTACCGCGTCGAGGACGTCGTCCCGCAGCCGATCCGCCGCGCCGTGGTCTCGGTCGGCACGCAGGACGGCTACCCGTTCCCCCGCTTCTTCGCCGCGCTCGCGCCGCTGCTCGAGGGCGTGGAGGTGCTCTGGCAGACCGGAGCGAACGACGTCTCCGGGCTCGGGATCGACGGCCGCCACTCCGTGCCGCACGACGAGCTCAACGCCGCGATGAAGGCGGCCGACGTCGTCATCGCGCACGGGGGAGTGGGCACCGCGCTCAGCGCCATCGAGCAGGGCCGGGTGCCGATCCTGGTCCCGCGCCGCGCCTCGTTCGGCGAGCACGTCGACGACCACCAGGTGCAGATCGCCACGCGCCTGGCCGACTCCGGCCTCGCGGTCACCGTCGACATCGAGGGCCTCTCCCGCGAGACGCTCGAACTCGCCGCGGCGAGGCGGGTCGTCTCCGCCGATTCCGCCGTGCCCTTCGTGGTGCACGAGACGGCCGAGAAGTCCTCGAGCCTCTCCCGCCGACTCTTCCCCTCCTCCCGCTGATCCCCGCCCGAGCGACAAGACGTGATGAGAACGACATCCACGCGTCATCCGCGGCCCGTACACTCTCGAATGGGTTGGGGGGCCGGACGTCGCTTCATGTGCGTCGAATTCGGAATGGTCGGCCGACTCGACACTGATGGCGAAAGCTCCGAAGGATTCTCGATATGACTGACACCCCGCGCGGCCTCTCGCGCCGCCTCCTGCTCGCCGCCTCCGCTGTCGGAGCCGCCGCGACCGCCTCCGCGCTGGTGGCGACCCCGGCGCTCGCCGCGCCGAACTACAGCGTGATCCCGAGGCTCCCGGGCGAGGTCTCGCGCCTCGACACCGTCCGCTCAGAGTCCGGCGGCAAGCCGTACGAGGTCATCGACGTGAAGATCGGCAACGATCCCGCGCGCCTCTTCGTGCCGCACAGCGCTGTGCCGGGCAAGAACCTCTCGGTGCCGGTCGTCTGGTACTACCACGCGAGCGGGAGCGACTGGAAGGCGCTCTCCGGCGCCTACAAGAACTCTGCCGAAAAGCTCGTGGACCAGGGATTCGTCAGCATCTGCCCGCAGTACAGCGGCAGCAGCGCTTACACGAGCGCCCCCGCACTCGCCGCTCAGAAGGCTGCCGTCGAGTGGGTGACGAGCCAGTGGTCGATCCGCGCGAGCTTCCTCCGTTCGAATTCCGGCGGCGGCGCTCTGCTCTGCTGGGCCTACGCGAACCGTCTGGTCCCGAACATCTACGGCGCCTACCACGCCAGCGGCGTCTACAACATCGAGGACACCGAAGCGCGCGACCCCGGCCGCGTCCTCGCTGCGTACGGCGGCAACGTGAACGCACTGCGCGCGGGCAACCCGTCGCGCCTGCCGCAGTCCCTCTGGACGGGCACGCGCCTGCGGATCACCGCCGGTTCGGCCGACACTCTCGTGCCGGCCGAGCTCCACGGCGGACGGCTGCGCCGCCTCGCTCAGCCCGTCGCGCGAGAGACGACCATCGCGTACCACTCCGGTGACGGGGGCCAGTTCGGTCACGTCGTGCCCCCCTTCACGAACAACGACATGGTTCAGACCTTCCGCCGCTGGCTCCAGGAGGGCCCCGCCTGATCCGCGGCAGGACCGACGCGACCCCTCTTCCCCGGGGGTCGGCGCCAGGGTCGAGCAGTGGAGGAGGAGGGCACGGCATCGCAGGCGTCCCAGCCGCCGAGAGGCGGCTCGCGAGGGCATCGCGATCCTCATCGAGGCCGACGGGACCACTCCCGTGAGCGCCGCACCGCCCGCCCCCTCCTCCACCACTCCGCTCCGACGCCAGAAGGACTCCCTGACGTGATCGACATCCTCCCGCGACGACTCCTCGTCGGCGCGCTCTTCTCGGTCGCCCTGGTGATCGTCCTCGGGATGGGGTACATCTTCTCGACCCGGGAGCCGGCCACCGGCCTCCTGGTGATCGCCGCCGGAGTCGGCGGCATCGTCGGCGCCTACGTTCTGCTGCGGGTCCCCGCGCACTGGCTGCCGGCGATGGCGCTCGCGTTCTTCGCGCTCGTCCCGACGCCGCTCACCCCCTCGACCCTGACGTTCCGCATGACGCTCTGGGCGGTCATCCTCGTGATCTGGGCGATCCGGCGCGGGCTCGCTCCCGAGCTGTGGCGCGCCCCCGTCAAGGCGTGGACCCGCGAGCTCGTGCTCTCCCCGTGGCGGGCCGTGGTGATCCTCGCGTTCATCGCCCTCATGCTCTGGTCGGCCGTCGCGACCGTGCGCAGCTCCTTCGCGAGCGAGGGCGTCTCGTGGCTGTTCAGCTTCGCGATCTGCGTGGGCGTGCCGATGCTCGTCTTCGACGCCCAGCGCGAGGCCGTGCTGCTGCGCAAGACGTGGGTGATCCTCTCCGGGCTGCTCGCCCTCTACGCCGCCCTCGAGCTGGTCGCGCAGAGCTCCCCGATCCTCGGTGCCGTCTACGGTGCCCTCGGCTACGAGCAGGACCAGCACTGGTCGCTCTACCGCGCCGAGATCACCTTCGGCCACCCGCTGCTCGCCGGCACCTTCCTCACCGTGGGCGCCGGTCTCGCGTTCGGCTCCTGGCTCCAGGGCTCCCGCAAGTCGGACCTGCTGCTGGGCATCCTGGCCTCGGGCGGCGTCGTCGCGACCGTCTCGCGCGGACCGATGGCGGCCATCGCCGTCGCGGTCATCGTCGCGCTCGTCGCCGTGGGCTTCCTCAACCCGAACCGCTCGCTGCTCCGGCCCGGCTCGATCCTGATCGCCGGGCTCGTCGCGGGTGTCGGAGTCCTGAACTTCGAGCCCGTCACCGCCCGCAACAACAACCTCGACGCCTCCATCTCGGCCGGCGCCCGCGACCTCGCGGTGACCGTGTCGCTGAAGGCGGCCGAGCTCACGCACTGGCTCGGCTCCGGAGCGGCGACGTCCGGCATCAGCGGCAGGCGGTTCTCGGACGTCGTCATCGAGAACTCGTTCCTGCAGCTGCTGATCAGCGTCGGCATCCCCGGCCTGCTGCTCTTCGTGATCATGGTGGCCGCGATGTTCGGCGCCACGCTCAGCCGTCGCGACGTCGGTCCTGCGGCGGGCCTGCTCGGCTTCATGGTCTGCCTCGCCGGCTACAACGCCATCGACGCGGTCCGCCCCAGCCACCTGCTCCTGGGCTTCCTCGTCATCATCTGCCTGAACCCGGTGCACGTCCCCGACTTCTCGAAGGGCATCCGGATGCGCCAGCCTCTCGGGGCGCGGATCTTCGACGCGCCGATGGCCGTCGGGATGCGGGGCGACCGGTGAGCCGCCGCTCCCGCAGGAACGACTCGTCGCCGGCCGCGCTCGTCGTCCAGCAGTCGCTCGCGCCGCCGGACTCGACCACGCAGTACGTCGACTCGATCGTCGACGGCCTCGCGCCCGGCGTCGAGCTGCTGTTCTTCTCCTGGCGCAGCGCCCTGCTCGCCGACTACGACGTGCTGCACGTGCACTGGCCCGAGCTGATGATCCGCGGCCGCAGCCCGCTGCACCGCTTCCTCCGCCGCCGCGCCCTCGACGTGCTGCTCGTGCGCCTCGCACTCCAGCGCATCCCGCTCGTGCGCACGGTGCACAACCTGCACCCGCACGAGCTCGGTCCCGCCGCCGAGCGCCGCTCGCTGGCCCGGATCGACCGCGCGACCGACCTGTTCGTCCGCCTGAACCCCACGACCGTCACTCCCGGCCGGGCGCCCGCCGTCACCGTGCTGCACGGGCACTACCGCGACCAGTTCGCCCAGCACCCGCTGCCCGAGCGCGAGCACGGCCGCGTCCTCTACTTCGGCATCATCCGCCCGTACAAGGGCGTCGTCGAGCTGATCGACGTGTTCCGCGGCGTGGAGGACGACTCCCTCTCCCTGCACGTGGTCGGCAGCCCCAGCACGGGCCAGCGCGAGCTGGTCGAGGAGCGGGCCGCCCGCGACACCCGGGTGCGCACCACGCTCCGCCGGGTCGACGACGCCGAGATGGTCGACGAGATCGGCCGGGCCGAGCTGATCGTCCTGCCCTACCGCGAGATGCACAACTCCGGCTCGATCCTGGTCGCCCTCTCGCTCGGCCGGCCGATCCTGGTGCCGCGCACGCCCACCAACACGGCCCTGGCCGAGGAGGTCGGCAGCGACTGGGTGATCGAGTACGACGGCGATCTCACGCCCGAGCTGATCACCTCCGCGCTCGAGCGCACGCGCACCCGTCCGACGGAGGGGCTCCCCGCCCTCTCCGGTCGCGACTGGGACGTGCTCGGACTCCAGCTCAAGAAGGCCTACGAGGGCGCGATCGCCACCAAGAAGGGCTCGACCCGATGACCGGGACCACGCAGAAGCCGTCTCCGAGCCTCGGCCGCTCCGCGAGCCGCGGCGCCGCCGTCACCATCGGCGGGCAGGCGATCCGCATCGCCGTCCAGCTGGGCAGCATCGTCGTCCTCGCGCGCCTGCTCGCGCCGGCCGACTACGGCCTGCTCGCGATGGTCACGGCGATCATCGGCATCGGCGAGATCTTCCGCGACTTCGGCCTCTCCTCCGCCGCCATCCAGGCGAAGGAGATCACGCCGGGCCAGAAGAGCAACCTGTTCTGGATGAACGCGGGCATCGGCCTCACCCTCACCCTGCTGGTCATCGCGGCCTCCTGGCCGATCGCCGCCCTCTACGGCGACGACCGGCTCCAGCTGCTGACCGTCGTGCTCTCCTCGACGTTCCTCCTCAACGGGATCTCGACGCAGTTCCGCGCCGACCTCGCCCGGCACCTCCGCTTCGTGAAGCTCACCCTGGTCGACATCGTCGGCCAGGTGCTGGGCCTCGTGGTCGGCGTGCTGATGGCGCTCGGCGGCGCCGGCTACTGGGCGCTGGCCGCGAGCCAGGTCGTGCAGCCGCTCATCGGCGTGCTGATGCTGGTCTTCATCACGGGCTGGCGTCCCGGCCGCTACCGCCGCGGCGAGGCGATGGGCCACTTCCTCCGCTACGGAGGCGGCGTCTTCGCGACCCAGGCGCTGACCTACGCGAGCAAGAACGTCGACTCCGTCATCATCGGCGCGCGCTTCGGCCCGGTCGACCTGGGCCTCTACAACCGCGCGTTCCAGCTGATGATGCTGCCGCTGCAGCAGCTGAACGCCCCGGCGCAGCGCGTCGCCCTGCCCGTGCTCTCCAAGCTGCAGGACGAGCGCGAGCGGTTCCGCACGTTCATCCTCTTCGGCCAGTCGGCGATGCTGACGGTGATGGGCCTCGTGCTCGCCGTCCTCGGCTCCCAGTCCGACTCGGTCATCCGGATCCTGCTGGGGGAGCGCTGGCTCGCCTCGGTCCCGATCTTCCAGATCCTGCTCGTGGCCGGGTTCTTCCAGGCCACGGCGTACTGCTCCTGGTGGGTGTTCCTCTCCAAGGGCCTCGTGCGCCAGAGCGTCTGGTACAGCCTGGCGACCCGCCCGCTGATGGTCGTCCTGATCCTGCTCGGCTCCAACTGGGGAGTGACGGGCGTCGCGGTCGCGTACGCCGGCTCGCTCGCCCTCACCTGGCCGATCGCGCTGATCTGGATCGGCCGCACCTCCGACGCCCCCGCCCGCGAGATGTTCACCAACGGCCTCCGCAGCGGCATCGCGTTCGGCTCGATCACGGTGGGCTCCTTCTTCTCCACCGTCTGGATCGCCGCCGACCAGCCCGTCCTCCGCCTCCTCGTGGGCGGTGCCGCCGTCCTGGTCGGGGTCGGGCTCTGGATGCTGATCCTCCCCGCGTTCCGCCGCCAGATCCTCGGCCTCGCCGACCTGCGCCGCCACTTCCGCCGCAGCCGCCCGGCCGCCGCTCCCGCCCCGGCCACGGTCGACGCCACCAGCCCCACCGGCGACAGCGCGCTGGTCGACGGAGCCGTCACGGCCGGCACCCCCGACTCCGAGCGGCCTCCCGCCGCCGTTCCCCCCACCGAAAGAGATCGATGAAACTCAAGCTCGGCGTCGTCAAGTCCTGGAAGAAGGACTTCGTCACGACGACCCGCCTGCCCGCCCGCCGCGACGCGGCGGTGCTCCGCGCCGCCCTCGCGGACCTCCGACCAGAGCCCGAGTCGCACCTCGTGATCGCCGCTCCCGGCAGCGGCAACATCGGCGACCAGGCGATGCTGGAGGCGTTCCTCGAGAACACCACCGGTCCCGTCGTGGTCGTCCAGCGCTACGCCGGCGACGTCGTGATCCCCGAGGAGCAGGCCGACCGGGTCGAGGTCGTCGAGCTCCCGCACCTGGTCTACGGAGTGGGCGACGCGCACGCCGCCGACCTCCGCGCCTACGCCGCGCTGATCCGCCGCGCCCGCTCGGTCTCGGTCGTCGGCGCCGACATGATGGACGGCAAGTACAGCCTCCGCGGCTCGGTCCGCCGCTCCCTGCTCGCGCAGGCGGCCGCCGAGGCAGGGGTGCCCACGCGCATCCTCGGCTTCTCCTGGAACGCGGCGGCCCGCCTCGCCGCCCGCCGCTCCCTGATCGCCGCCTCCCGCGCCGGCGTCGTCCCGATGCTCCGCGATCCGCTCTCGGCGGAGCGCGCCCGGAGCATCGGCGTGCAGCGCGTCGAGGAGGTCACGGACATCGTCTTCTCGGCGCGCACCCGCGACCGCAGCTTCCGCGAGGGGCTGGGGCTGCCCGAGGGCGTCCCCTTCGCTCTCGTGAACGCGAGCGCCCTCGTCGCCGGCATGGTCGACCAGGTGCCGGAGTACGAGCGCATCGTCGACCGCCTCCGCGCCGCCGGCGTGCATGTCGTGCTCCTCCCGCACGTCTCCCGCCCCATCGGCGACGACAAGGTGGCCGTTCGCGCGGTCGCCGAGCGCGTGGGATCCGAGGGCGTCACCGTCGTCGACCGCGTGCTCATGCCCGCCGAGATCCGCGGCCTCGCCGAGGACGCCCTGCTGACCGTCACCGGCCGCATGCACCTCGCGATCATGTCGCTCTCGCTCGGCGTCCCCGCGATCACCCTCGCCACCCAGGGCAAGGTCGAGGGCATCATGCGCCTCATCGGCCTGCCGCAGCTGTGCGTCGAGCCGGTCCCCGGCTTCGCCGACCGCGTCCTCCCGGTGATCGACCGCATCCTCGCGGAGCCGGGCGACGGCGGCGTGCGCGCCACCATCGACGCGGCCATGCCCGAGGTGCGCCGCCTCTCGGCGCTCAACACCCGCGGCCTCGGCGCGGAGGTCGTGCGATGAGCGCGGCGCAGGAGAAGGGACCGCGCATGCGGATCATGTTCGTCGTCACGTCGCTGCACGGCGGCGGGGCCGAGTTCGTCGCCCGCACCTGGATGGGCTGGCTCCTCGAGCAGGGCCACCACGTCGACGTCGTCACCACCTCGGTGAAGGGCACCGACGAGTACCTCCCCGAGGGCGCGGTGCTGCACCGTATCGGCGAGGGCAAGGGCCACGTCGGCAAGGCGCGGATGCTCAAGGAGCTGTTCCGCCGCCGCACCCCCGACGTCGCGGTCGCCCTGCAGGGCTACCCGAACATCGTGCTCCTGGCCTCGGCCGAGATGACCGCGAAGGCGGACCGCCCGAAGACCATCGTGAGCGAGCGCAACCTCGTCTCGCTCGGCATCCCGGGCTTCTCGAGGACCCAGAAGGTGCAGCTCGGGCTCGCCAAGACGCTCTACCGCCGCGCCGACCACGTCATCGCGATCTCGCACCCCGTCGCGGGCGAGCTCGTCGCCGGCTTCGGCGTCTCGGGCGAGCGCTGCACCGTCGTGCCGAACCCGGCGACCGCCAAGGTCGACCGCTCCCGCCAGGTCTCGCGCACCCCCGGCACTGCGGCGGGCCTGCAGATCGTGCTGCCCTGCCGCCTCGTCGTCCAGAAGCGCCCCGAGCTCGCGATCCTCGCGGCCGAGGAGCTGGAGCGCCGCGGCATCCCCGCGAAGGTCGTCTCCTTCGGCGGCGGCCCGCTGCTCGGCAGCATGAAGGCGGAGGCGACCGCGCGCGGCGTGGACTTCCAGGACATGGGCTGGGTCGAGGACTGGTTCCACCACTTCGACGAGAACGCCGTCGTGCTGCTCCCGTCGCTGCGCGAGGGCTTCGGCAACGTGCTGGTCGAGGCGGCCGCCGCCGGCGTCCCCTCGGTCGCCGTGTCCGGGGCGCTCGGAGTCGCGGACGCGATCGTCCCCGGCCTGACCGGCGAGCTCGCGCTCACCCCCTCCGCCTCCGACCTCGCCGACGCGCTGATCCGCGCGAGCGAGCTCGAGATCACCGGCATCGACCGCTGGCTCGACCGCTTCTCGCTGGAGTCCAGCGGCCGCGACCTCGAGACGGTGCTCCGCCGGGTCGTGGGGCAGAAGTGACCCTCGTCTCGGTGGTGGTCCCGGCGCACCAGGAGGAGGCGCACCTCGCCTCCGCCCTGGAGCGCCTGCTGCGGCAGACCCACGCCGAGCTCGAGATCCTCGTGGTCGACGACGCCTCGACCGACGGGACCGAGGCGATCGGCCGCGCGTTCGCCGAGGAGCACGAGCGGATCCGCTACCTCCGCCAGGACGAGAACCAGGGCGTCGCCGCCGCTCGCGAGCGCGCCGTCGGCGAGGCCTCCGGCGAGTGGGTCTGGCTGGTCGACGCCGACGACGAGTGGCCGGAGACCGCGGTCGAGGCCATGCTCTCGGCGGGGGAGGCG
Organism: Rathayibacter sp. AY1D5; assembly: GCF_002932515.1. NCBI lineage: Bacteria > Bacillati > Actinomycetota > Actinomycetes > Micrococcales > Microbacteriaceae > Rathayibacter > Rathayibacter sp. AY1D5. The sequence goes on along the minus strand of NZ_PSVU01000019.1, from coordinate 7,223 downwards.
GGCCGCGCCGACGTGGTGGTCGCCCAGGCGGTCACGGTCGACGCCACCGGATCCACGCCCGTCGGCTCCCTGCGCGGCCCGCTCGCGCTCTCGGGCCGGGGCGCCTTCACCGCGCTCCTGGTCGGGGAGCTGACCGGGCACCTCTGGAACAAGCTGTTCCGCCGCGAGCTGTTCGACGGCATCGAGTTCACGCGGATCCGCCAGCACTCGGACCAGGCGCAGGTCGCGCAGCTGCTCGCCGCGGCCGACGAGGTCGTCGTCGTCCCCGACTCCGTCTACGAGTACCGCCTCCGCTCGGGCTCGATCATCCGCTCGGGCGCGAAGCGCGCCGACTCGCTCGCCGGGCTCGCCGCCGTGATCGAGCGGACGGCCCGCGGGCTCGACCCGCGCCTCCTCGACTCGCAGGACTACTCCTACTACCGCGCGCGCTTCTCCCTGCTCTCCCGCTTCAAGGACGCCACCTCGGGCGCGCACAGCCCCGAGGAGGCCGACCGGCTCTGGCGGGCCGCGCACGACGAGGCGGGGCTCCGGCACCTGGTCGCGCTCGTGCGCCGGCGCGACCTCAAGCGCTCCGTCCTCTTCGGGCTCGCCGCCGCGGCGCCCGCGCTCTACCGAGCGGCGATGAGCGCCGGGAACGGACGCCGGTGACCGTCGTCTCCCCGGTGCGCGGAGAGGCCGGAGTGCGCTTCCCGGCAATCGAGTCCTCGTCACTATTCCGTCGAATGTGCGGCGCGGACGATACACCCTTAGTCTTGATCCTCGGTCGCCTTCTGCGACCGAGCCTGCGTCCTTCTCTGAGCCTTGTTCACCTCGGATGGAATTCACGAGCGGTACGACCGGGCACAAGGGGGAGAGAATGAAGCTGCTGAAGCCTACGGGCGGGGCCCGACGCGAATGGGTGGATTTCGCCAAGGGTGCCGCCATCCTGATGGTCGTGTATTACCACACGTCGTTGTACCTCGGTGACATAGGGGTCGAGAACACTCTCGGCCGCATCAAGGTCGTGTTCGAGCTGTTCCCGATGCCCCTCTTCTTCCTGGTGTCCGGTCTCTTCGGCTCGCGCATCCGCACCTGGAGCTTCGGCGACCTCTGGCGCCGCAGGCTGTACCCGCTGCTCTGGCTCTACGTGGTCTGGTCCGTGATCCGCATGGCCTTCTACCTGGTCGTGCCGCTCGCGAACGGCGGACTCGGCGAGCTCCCCGCGACCGACCCGCTCAACCTGCTCCTGCTGTTCTTCTGGCCCAGCAGCAGCTACTGGTTCATCTACGGCCTCGTCCTCTTCACGCTCGGCGCGTGGCTCCTGCGCAAGGTCGACCACCGCGTGCAGGTCGCCCTCGCCGCGGTGATGGGGACGATGTTCACCACCGGTCTCCTCAACACGACCAACGTGGGCTGGAACCGCATCGGCGCCCTGTTCGTCTTCTTCCTGGTGGGCACGCTCTACTCGAAGAGGATCATCGACTTCGTCGAGCAGAAGGGGAGCCGCGCGTTCCTCTACGTCACTCCGGTCTTCGTCGTGCTGAGCGCGGTGCTCTTCCTCTTCCCGATCCGCTGGGTGCCGTTCCTCGCCCTCGCCGGCCAGATGGCCGCCGTCGCGATGGGCATCCTCGTGTCGCGGGCCCTCTCCCGAGTGCGATTCCTGAACTTCTTCACGATCTGCGGCGAGCGCAGCCTGCACATCTACCTGCTGCACCTCTACTTCATCGTGATCGCCATCACGATCCTGCGGGTGATCCTCCCCGAGGACCGCTCCGAGATCGGCGGCTTCGAGGTGCCGCTGCTGCTGGTCGTGATGGTGCTCGCGGTCGTCCTCTCGCTCTTCGTGACCCGCTACCTCTCGAAGGTCAAGTGGATCTACGTCCCCCCGGCCGCCCTCGGCGGCCCCGGCAAGCGGCGCAAGCCCGTGCCCGTCCCTGCGCGCGGCCCCGGAGTCGTCTCCGATCCCGTCGCGGTCCCGGCCGATGAGCCCGGCACCTCCCCCAGTTACGAGAAGAAGAGAGCGGAGTCCCACGAGTGAAGACGACACGAGCACGCAGAGCCGGAGTCCTGGCGGCCGTCGTGGCCGTCGCCCTCGGGCTGGCCGGCTGCTCCTCGCAGCCCGAGCCCGTCCGCACGCCCGACGGCTTCACGACGGAGAAGGCGATCGAGTACCGCTCGGTCGACGGCGTCTCGCTGAAGGCCGACGCCTGCCTCCCCACCGCGGGCGGCACCGACCGCCCCGCGCTGCTGATGCTGCACGGCGGAGGGTTCGTCGACGGCGCCCGCGACGAGGGCGGGATGACCGAGCTCTGCGAGTACTACGCCGAGCGCGGCTTCGTCTCGGTCTCCGTCGACTACCGCCTCCTCCAGGACAGCCGGTACCCCGGCCAGATCGAGGACGCGCAGGCCGCCGTGGAGTGGCTGCGCGAGCCCGCGCAGGTCACGCGCTTCGGCCTCGACCCCGCCCGCATCGGCGTGATGGGCAGCTCCGCCGGAGCGATCATCGGAGCGACCATGGGCACGCTCGGCGAGGGCTCCCTCACCGAGGGCTCGCGGGTCAAGACGGTCGTCGCCTTCTCGGCGGTCGCCGACATGACCGAGACCGGGATGTCGCTGGGCACGCCGGTGCCCGAGGCGAAGGAGCAGATCCTCTCCTACCTGGACTGCGACGAGATCGACTCGACGACCTGCCCGCAGAGCATCCCCGCGTCGCCGATCACCTCGGTCGACTCCACGGACGCCCCGCAGATCTGGCTGACCTCCGAGGACGAGCTCGTCCCGGTCGAGCAGGCCGACGCGATGCAGGTCGCCCTGCAGGACGCCGGAGTGGCGTCCGAAGTCGGCGTGGACGGCTCCGGCCACCACGGGCTCCAGAACAACACCCCGAACAACAAGAAGGCGATCCTCGCCTTCCTGCAGGCCCACCTCTGATCCACCGCTCCCGCGCGAAACCTCGCGGCCGGTTCCGCGCAACGCGGACGACACATCACGACGCTACAGTCAGACCCCCTGCACTCCGGTGCAGTCGACGAAAGGGACACCACACACCATGACCTTGAACGGACTGTTCGCCGGCATCGGCCGGAGGTGGGTCTACATCGTCGCCTTCGCTCTGCTCGGCGCCGTGGCGGCCCTGGTACTCAACGCCGTCCTCCTCCCGCAGTACAAGGCGGACGCACGCGTGTACGTCGCGGTCTCCTCGTCCGGAGTCCTCTCGACCGCGGACCGGGTCGCGGCCAACAGCGCCGCCTCCCAGGCCACGGTCACCTCCGTCGCCCTCGGCACCTCGGACACCGTCCTGCAGGGCGTCATCGACGGCCTCGGCATCGACGAGCCCATCGAGGAATTCGCCAAGCGCGTGACCGTCCTCGCCGAGCCGGAGTCCGTGGTCATCACGATCTCGGCCACCGACCCCTCGCCCGAGCAGGCCGCGGTCATCGCCAACGCGGTCGCCGCCCAGCTCGACGCGGCCGTGAAGGGCGCCGATCCGGCGACCACCACGAACGGCGTCGCCGTCCCGCAGATCCAGCTCCAGGTGCTCAGCCAGGCGCTCCCGCCGGAGCTGCCGGTCACCGGTGGCATCCTCGTCCTGCTCGCGCTCGGCATCCTCGGCGGCGCCGTGGTCGGCGTGGGAGTGGCGATCGTGATGACCGCCCTCGACCGCCGCCTCCGCAGCGGCGACGACGTCCGCTCCGCGATCGACCGGCCGCTGCTGGGCATCGTCCCGGTCAAGGCCACCAAGCTCGACGAGATGCTGAACTCGACCGAGATCCCGGCCCGCTACTCGGCCGTCGCGTTCGAGCTCTCCGCCATCGCGCGCACCCGCTCGTACTCCTCCTTCGCGATCGCCCCGGCGTCCGAGAAGACCCCGCACACCGCCAGCGCGGTGCTGCTCGCCAAGGCGCTGGCCGTGCTCGGCTCGTCCGTCGTGATCGTGGACGGCACCGCCGAGGGCTCGGCTCTCGCTTCCGCCTCGGGCGGACGCCCGGGCCTGCGCGAGGTGCTCGCCGGAGCCGCCTCGCTCGACGACGCGATCATCAAGCGCTCGACCGACCGCGTCGACCTGCTCCCCGCGGGCGGCGCCCAGGCCGGCACGCCGATGCCGACCGACGCCCTCCGCGCGCTGGTCGAGGAGCTCGAGAAGGTCTACGACATCGTCCTGATCGTCACCGGCACTCTCGGCGCGACCGAGCAGTCGCCGACCTTCCGCGGCGTGGCCGACGGCGCCGTCCTCGTCCTGATCGAGGGCAAGGTCGACTCGCCCCAGGCCGCCGCCGACGTGCACTGGATCGAGACCGCCGGCACCCCCGTGGTCGGCGCGGTCGTCCTGGCCCGCCACAAGCTGCAGAAGGCCCCCGCGATCGTCTGATCGCGTCCTCGCACGCTGCGGAAGAGCGCACCCCGGCCCCGGCCGCGGTGCGCTCTTCCGCATCCGGGGACTGCGCGGTGCCCGGCGGGGGCCCGGCTTGCCCTCTGTCCGGGCCCAGCCGGCCCCTCCGACGCCTGGCCGGCACTCCAGCCCCCTCCACCCCTCCGCGAGCCCGTTCACTCCGCGAGCCCGCAGAACTCGCGGTACTCGCGCGCGACTCCGCCCACCTCCGCGGTCTCGGCAGGAGGCGGCGTCACCGTCCGGGCCCGCGGGCTCTCCGGGGCCCGGCCGACCGGTCCGTCCCTTTTCAGCGTCTCCAGCGCCCGCCGTGGCCTGATCACGTGCCTCACCGGCTTTCGGGAGCTCGCTCACCCCGCGAGCCCCCTCAAGTCGCAGTACTCGCGCGCGACTCCGCCCACTTCCGCGGACTCGACAGGAGGCGGCGTCGCCGTCCGGGCCCGCTCGACTCCCCGGGACCTGCCCGGCCCGTCCAGCCCTCTCCAGCGCCCGCCGTGGCCGGACCAGGTGCCTCACCGGCTCCCGGGAGCCCGCTCACCCCGCGAGTCCGCAGAAGTCGCCGTACTGGCGCGCGACTCCGCCGACTCCCGCGTGGTCGGCGGGAGGCGGGCAGACGCAGAACCGCCGCCGTCGAGGGGACGACGGCGGCGGTTCTGCGCGCGGGGAGCGGGTCAGGTCACGGCGTGCAGGCCACGTTCCCGATCAGGTCCTTCCCGGAGTTGGAGCAGCTCAGCGTGTTGCCGCTGGTGGACCAGTTGGACGGCTGGTGGAGGTAGACCACCGCGTTGCTGGTCTTCAGCGCGAGGTTGCCGCTGATGGTGTTGTCGTTGCCCGAGCCGTCGGCGCGGGTGATCACCTGGTAGCCGTAGGTGGTGGTGCCCGCGGCGGAGTTGCCCGCGGCCAGCCAGCTGTTGCCCGAGACCAGGATCAGCGAGACGACGTCCGAGGCGAGCCGCGATCCGCCGAGGACCGTGTTCCCGATGATGTCGCCGTCGAGGGTGCCCTCCTTGGCCTCGATCGGCTCGGCGCCGGTGTCGCTGATCGTGTTGTCGACGACCGCGATGCGCGCCGTGCGGTCAGGGTTGCAGCTGTTGTACTCGCACCAGTTGCGGTCGGAGGTGCCGACGTAGACGCCCTCGCCGTACTTGGCGGAGACGATGCCGGTGCGGCGGATGGTGCTGCCGACGATCAGGGAGTCGGTGGTCTGGTTGCGGAAGTGGACCGCCTCGTAGCCGATCTCGCTCACCGTCAGGCCGGCCATCTGGACGCCCTTGCTGGCGAGCACCTGGATGCCCTGGAAGGAGCTGCGGACCGAGAAGCCCACGAGGTGCACGTCGCTCACCGTGTTCAGGATGAGCGCGGTGCCGCTCGAGGTGGATCCGGAGGTGAGGACCGCGTTGGGCGAGCCGCAGATCCAGATCGAGCCGGGCTGGGCGGCGGTGCCGCGGAGGGCGAACTTGCCGGTGTAGACGCCGTCGGCCAGGCGGATGACGTCGCCGGAGGAGGGGTTGGTCAGGGCCGTGACGAGCTGCGCCGAGGTCGACACCGTCTTGGTGGCGGCGGGGCAGTCGAAGGCCGCGAGCAGCGAGGCGCGGGAGGCGAGGATGTCGGCCGAGGTGGTGGCCGACTCCTTCAGCCGCGAGTCGCGGCCGGCGTCGTCGGTCGCCGTGACGGTGTACGTGTAGGCGCGTCCCGCCTCGGCGGTCTCGTCGCGGTACTGGCGCACCGGGTCGGCGACGGTGCCGACGACCGTGTCGCCGGAGCCGTCCTCGTTCGAGCGGTGCACGTCGTACGAGACGACCCGCGAGCTGAAGGGCGCGTCCCAGGCGACGGTGTAGCCGTCGGTCAGGGGGGAGAGCTCCACGGCGTCGGTCGCGAGGCCGTCCTCGGCGAGGACGAACGCGTCGATGATCAGGTTCTTGTCGGTCGACTTGGAGTTCTTCGTCCCCGTGTAGGAGATGGTCACGGTGTGCGTGCCCTCGGCGAGGTCGGTCGTCTCGTAGACCGGCACCTGGTACTGCGCGGTCGAGCTGTAGCGGTCGACCTTGGTGACGGGTCCGCCGTCGACCGAGACCGCGGCGATGCCGGAGGAGGAGGTCTTTCGGCTGATCCAGCGCCACGACGTGCCGACGAAGGTGAACTTCACCGATCCGGCGGACGTCAGGTACTTCATCCCGCCTCCGCTGTCGCCGCCGGCCATCGATCTCCACGAGCCGGTGTACTGCAGCGCGGGGTCGGTCTCCTGCACGAGGAGGCTGGTCGCTCCGGAGGGGTCGAGCACGGGGCCGTCGTCCTCGCCGCCGCCGGTCTCGTCGGTCGGCTCCTCGGTGGCGGGAGTCGCGCGGGTGATGTCGAACGCGTCGATGACGAGGTTCTTGTCGCTCGCGGAGCTGTTGGCCGTGCCGCTCCACGCGATCTTGACCGTGTGGACGGTGTCGGCGAGGTCCTTCTTCGTGAACACCGGGACCTGGTACGCCGTGGTCTTCGTGTACCGGTCGACCGAGGTGCTCGCGCCGTCGACCGTGACGGTGGCGATTCCGGCGGAGGCGGTGGTGCGGCTGACCCAGCTGAAGCCGGTGCCGCGGAAGCTGAACGAGACGGAGCCGGTGCTGTTGAGGAACTTGATCCCGCCGCCGCTGTCGCCGCCCGTCATCGTGCGCCACGAGCCGCTGTAGGTCAGCGAGGAGTTCGTCTCCTGGATCCGCGTGCTCTGCCCGGCGCCCGGGTCGAGAGTGGCCGCGGAGGCGGCGGGCGCCGTGAGGGGGGCGACCAGGAGCCGTCCGATCACGGTGCGAGCGCGGACCCGGGGGCGCCTCGGGCGCTCCCGGGACGGCGGGGTGGACGGGCGGTCGCCGGT